>CAYJNA010000011.1:0-38654 GCA_964371225.1 uncultured Desulfovibrionaceae bacterium | reverse complement strand
GGCTCATAACCGGTTTGTCCCAGGTTCAAGTCCTGGTGGGCCCACCATGGAGAAAAATCCGCTTATGTTTTTGCATAGGCGGTTTTTTTTATAGTACGTACTGCAGCTTTAGTATTGTTCTAGTTTTCAAAATCGTATGTGTAGGCCTTATAAAGAGGTTACTTTTGATACGCACCTTGGCGAAAATATTCTCTTCCTCGTGTTTTACCTTTTCTACAAGCCTGCATGAAAGCTATGGAAGTACGTTAAGAAAAGCATTTTGAAAACAAACTTTTGCCACAGGCTGTTAGGGCGCTAATTGTAAGCTTTCGTACAGCTGCAGTCGTATATTTTGTGATAGCTTCACAGTGTCTGTTTTCATGATAAAAGCGAAAATATACATATGTGATTGGGTAAAGAATACTAAAGCTTCATGGGCGCGACAGTGCTCTTTTTGGCCAGAAAGCCATGAGACTAAGAATAGAGGGTGGGGTATTTTACGTGAATGCTGCGTGTAAGGCGCCATGCGTACATAACGCATTTGGTTGGAAATTTCGGTGGAAAAGACTTTACTAAGCAACCGTTGGGTATACTCCAACTGACTTTCATCACGCAGAGGGGCTTGCGCATAAAAGGCAGTGTTTACTATGTAAGGCATGTTTTCGTTTCCAAGATAATGATGGTAATAGCCTCCATTAAATCTATTATTTTTCTCATGTAATTTGAAGTTTTCTGTGGTAATATTAGCTTGAAGCAGCGAGATAAGCGGGGAAGCTGCAAAGGTATTTTTTTTAATATAGATGTCTGATGTTGTTTTTCTGATATGATTAATTGTTGTAGGGTCATTGAGGTGAAATACATCGCGCAGAGTTGCATCGAAAGCATTCTCAAAGTTAAAACCATAATAGTAAACTTTGCCTTCTTTCTTTTCATAGCTTAGGTAGCCACCTGTTATGGGCATGCCATTACTCTTTTTGAGCTCAAAAGAGGTATTATTATGGATAAAAAGATGTGAGCCTGTATCCATGCCATGCAAAAGCCATACGCCGTGAAGACGCTTTAAAATTTTTGAATAGTCAGATTTTACTTTTACTTTACTGTTCATGGCATAGTAGGGGCTACCTAAATAAGGTTCGTTGATTGTAAAGGTGGTGGGCGGTGAAAGCTCTTTAAGTACGAGGTCTTTTTCTAATTCTTTGCAATAGTATACAAAATGTATTCCTTGTGGAGTAAGGTTTGCCAAAAGACTTTGATACAAGCTATTGAGCATGAACCATTGCATATCACTGTGATTGCTAAAATAAAATTCCTTTAGGCTTACATCATTATACTTACTTGAAAAGAGGCTAGCAGTTTTATCCCACGTAATTTTTATTGAATCATTAAAGCGTGTTGCTGTAAAAATAAAATGTAAGCCAGTCCACTGCGAAAGCTCTCGACCTATACTATTGGCCAATTCACATATGCTTTGAGGAGGTTGATCTAAGAAAACCTCTTTGCTTTTTGTAGGTTTCGGGGGTGTGTTGTTACCTGAACCAGTAAAAAAGTTAGCGTATAATGTTATTTTTGGCTGCTGCGCGTGCGCATACAGAGTGGGATTTACCAAACAAAGGAAGTATAGAAAATATAATATAAAAAATAGGATACGTTTATTTTTCATCATATCTCCTTTGTACAGGGCATTTGATAGGCAAGAACAGCAAAACCCATGGTGGTAAAGTCTCTTTTTATATGTGTTTCTATATTTTTTATTCTATAAAAATTATTACGTCTAGAGTTTTAGTATATTTTTCCTGTAATTACACCTTGTTTACCTCTGGAAAATCATTATATACGTAAAAGTAAAAAAAATTACGCTAGTCTAAAGTGTAAAGAAAAAAAGACGATTATTACTTTTGACTAGTTGTATACTTTTACAACGCTTACAGAGGTACGTAGTGACAATGTGTAGAGTAAATATGGGTGATTAAAGATGTAAAAAATGTATTTTCAGTGCTTTAGTCAGCAATGGGAGCCGTTTAGGATTTGTTAAAAATAAAAAGTTAAAGCTAAAAACTCGTAATAAATTTTGCCAAATGTAAAGCTATGGAATATCTTTTTTGATAAAGCTTGGACATGGAAAATGCTTTTCAGGTGCTGAAAGCTGAAGCCTTACCCTTAAGCCAAGCCTTGCACGGCGTAAAAGCGTTGCTACTTGTTTACGAGACCGCCTAGCGGTATTAGAAACAAATGTATCTATCTGAAAATATTTGGGAATATGTTTTTCAGTACAAATGAGCTAAGCTATTGTGCGCGGTAATTTTTTACGGAAGTGAAGTTATGGCATCTTCCAAAGAAATATGTGTTTTGAGCATGCTTAAAGAGCGTTCTTAACTAAGCGATATCTTGGCTGAACTATGTTTTATGCATATAAAATATTTGTAAAGAATCTTTTTGTTCCTGTGGATGTATAAAATGAAATGTGTGTATAGTATTGTATCTGAAGGAGTTTTTATATGAAATTGTTTTACAAGTTAATTTTTCCAAGTTTGTTGTTAGTCTGTATAGGACTGGGAGTTGTAATTTGGCAAAATTATATTTTAAGCAATGATTCCATTCTAGCCTTAAATGAAGAAAAAGTATTGGTGTCAAATTCCAATGCTGCGGAAAATCTATCTAAATTATATGAATTTGACAGGCTTAATGCCATTTCTTTTTCTCTTTCTACCTTTTTTAAACCGTATCTCGTGGGAGATGCTTCAGAAAAAGAGCAAAATCTTACAGCTTCTAAAAAAAGGGTAGTAGATACAAGACGTACGTATAGCTATGCAGAAGTAACCTTGGTAAGTAAAGATGGGCAAGCGCTATTAAGTAGTAATGATAGTACGCAAGGAAAGTCCGTAGCCGATAGAGATTTCTTTAAAAAAGCCGTTCAAGGGGAGATAGCTGTAGGTAACCCTTTTAAATATGATAATAAACTAGCTTACTCTGTGGCTGCGCCCATTTATGGTTATGAGGGTAAAGAAGTCATTGGTGTTATATATATTTTTAACTACATTGACCAAGGTCTTGCTAAAAGACTTGTATCCGGCCAATACGGTACTTTCATGGTTGTGGGTACTGAAGGCTATGCCTTCTTGCATAATGAAGCATCTAAGGTATTCAGTTTCAATATTAATCAAACGGATATATTACGCAACTTACATGAAAAAAATGATGTCTTTTCAGGAAAATACGTAGCCGAAGATGGAAGAGAAAAAATTGTTTATATGACAGAAATTAAAGCTTTGGGCTGGAAAGTTGTTAATATTTCTGACGTTATAGAACTTGAGCAATCCAGTATTGATATTCGTAATAAAAGCATTTACTTGGCTTGTGTCATTGCCATTTGTATTGCATTTGCCATGTTCTTGATTATTCGTCACTTTACCAAGCAGATTGAAAGAGCGGCGCAAGTTGCCAGAGATATTTCCATAGGAAAGTTAGATGCTACTATGCAAGTGAAATCCAATGATGAGATTGGGGTACTCTCCAAGTCCTTATTGGAAATTCCAACGGTACTTAAGGGGATTTTGCAAGAATATCAAAATGTAGAGAAACTTGTGAGCTCTGGGCAATTGTTGGATAGAGTAGATGCACAAAAGTATAAATATGATTTTGCTACCATTGTAGGTGGTACTAATAGTATTTTAGACAAATTTAGCACTGTATTAGACTATATCCCTCTGCCCATTCTAACGCTTGATCCTCAATGCCGTATTACCTATATGAATGAGACCACTTTGAAAGATCTCAAAGCTGAAAGTATGGGCTTAGATGTGCGCCATGTTTTAGACTTTAAGCCGCATGATATAGAAAATTTTGAAAAGGTATTACGTACTAAATCTCAGATACATGCTGAAACGCATGTTATTCAATGCGATATTGTGTATTCGCTCATTCCTATGCTCAACGAAAAAGGCGAAATTGATTGCATTCTCATGTTGGTGAATGATGTGACTAAATTTAAAGCTGTGGAAAATACCATTGCTGAAGTGGTAGAATCGGCACAAACCATTACTTCCTTAGTGTCTAATTCCATAGTAGAACTTACAGGCCAAGTGAAGAGCTCTGAAGTAAGTGCCAATTCTCAAGAAGGTAAGGTAGAGCTGGCCAATGCCACCATGGATCATGTAAGCATAATTACGGCTGAGATGGCACAAAAAGCCACAGATGCCTCTGAAGTTTCCAAATTGACCAAGGAAGAAGCTAATAATGGAAGCTTGGTAGTGCAAAAAGCTATTGATAGTATCACTATTGTGCAAGAGCAGTCCAATAATGTGAAAAAGGGTATGTCGCAATTGAGTGAAGATACCAATGCTATCAATAATGTTATTACTACTATTTCTGATATTGCTGATCAAACGAATTTGTTAGCGCTGAATGCTGCCATTGAAGCGGCACGAGCTGGAGATTCAGGACGCGGTTTTGCCGTGGTTGCTGATGAAGTTCGTAAACTGGCTGAAAAAACAATGGAGTCCACTGTAGAAGTAAAGAAAGCCATTGTGGCTATTCAAACCAGTGTGTCGGAAAATGTAAACCTTGTGGAAACTTCTGTACATGCCATTGATAGTGCAAGCAGTCTTGTGAACGATACTGGCCTTGTATTTAAAAATATTGTGGATATGGTGGAAAAAACTGCGGAAAATTCTTCTGCCATTGCTGAAGCCAGTAATGAACAAGTGATGAGCAGCCAGAAAGTAAAAGAATTACTTATTGATGTGAATGGTTTAGCTCATAAAACTGCAGGGGATATGAAAGAATCAAGATTATCCGTAGCTGAACTTTCTGAGCAAGGACAAAATTTGTCAAATCTTATGCAGGATTTAGCTAAGGTTTTAGAAAAATAACATAATTTTGTTGACGATGCTTTGTTTTATATAGAGCATTCTCTTCAGAGTATATACGAAGAAGGCTTCTATGCAAAATTGCATAGAAGCCTTCTTACCTCTCTGCATCATGTCATGTTTTTTTAGATGATGCCGTAAAAAAAATCCTGCACGCTGAATTGTACAGGATTGTAAGTGTAAACTTGTTTACATCATTGAAGCAAGCGCGTTTTTAACGGGACTACTTGGAGAAAAATCCTTTCATGCGGCCTAAGAACATATACCAGCGATACTGTTTAGATGCGGGGCCTTCGCACAAAAGCCTGTAGAGGGGGAAGAATATATTGGCTAATTTGAACCAAAGAGAAAAGTTATGTTTACGCAAAAGATACATGCGTCCGCATGCGTAGGCATACAATTTCTCTTTGTTGGGAGTACGCACACTGGGCAGAGGGTGGTAGATATGCACTGAAGGCACACGCCACACTGGTGCTATGTTTGCCGCGCGTAATATATAGTTTGTATCTTCGCCGCAACCATAAGGTAGCCCTGTGCCTGGGCCTAATGTTTCATCAAAGCCGCCAATGGCATTTATGATATGGCGCCTATAGAATTGTACATAGGTTTCGCCACGTATAAATAGGTTTTGTTCTGAAATTTGAGACTGAGAAAAATCTTTATTCTTCGCAATAAGGTTTTCAGCATTATCTCCCCATATCCCCATGAGGCTTCCTACATGGTTATATTTCATGAAAAAAGTTACTACTTTTTCTAATGTATCCGGAGCATACCAGCAGTCATCATCAGGAAAGGAAAGAATATCCCCTTTAGTGTGAGGTAAGAGAGCATTGCGTGCAGCAGACACGCCTACCGGTGGTGAAGAAATCACCTGAAGCTGTAGACGCTGCCTGTACGGGGCAAGGGTATTGTCTAAATAGCCTACCGGGTTTTGATCACAAATAAGAACTTCAACTCTTTTGTGGCTTTGCTGACAGATACTTTCTAATAAGCGTGAAAGTTCTGTGGTGCGCCCTATGGTGGCTATGAGCAGGGATATATGCATATGTTTCCTTAGATTATTTCTCAATTCGATACGGCTTGCGCTTATACAGCTTTTTTATAATATGGGCAATGCTTCGTGTGTGTGTTTTTCCCACACCACGCGAAAGAATAAAATAGCACATATTTCTCACATGGCGTAAAGCAAGCTTCCAGGGCACAGCTTTTGGGAAGTATTTTCGTGAAATACGCCATTGCTCAAGGCTACAAAGCCACATGGTATCAAGAGAAGAACTTATACCACCGGCGCGCATACCTATATACGGTGTGTCTGTATAGGCAATGTTGCCCAATTTAAATGTTCTTACAAGAAAGTCATAATCGCCAGCTACACGATACTGTGTGTCAAATGTATACGCACTAAAGAGCTCTTTTCTATGAAAAAGACCTTGATGCGGTAAAGCCATCCCTTGTATGATGGCACGAGTAATATCTTTTTTGGGATAAAAGAGCGTAGAGTCTTCTTGCTCGCTAAGCATGGCTATGGGACTTGCCACATAGGAGACATCTTTTTTTGTGTTACGTAAAACCTCTTTTATATGGCTGAGGCTTTTTTCATGTAAGCATATATCGTCGGCACCCATGAAGAAAACCCAATCTCCCTGAACGTGAGACAAAGCTTTATTCCATGCGTCAAAAATACCTTTATCTGGCAAGCTGAAGATATGCAAACAAGGGAGCTTTTCTTGCCATTGCTGCGCCACCTTTACTGTGTCATCTTGGCTTGCGCCGTCTTGAATAATAATCTCCACTTCATGTAAATCTTGCTCATGAAGCGAATGCAGTACAAGGGGAAGGTTTTGTGCGGCATTATATGTGGCAATAATACATGTAAGTAAAGGATGTGTGGTGCTGCTGCTCATGGTAGTTATTTATCATAAAGATTATTTGTGGACAAGTTTTGTATAAAAAGTCCATTATGGTAGAAAATATTGTTCAAATTATGCACGTTTTTCAGCATCGACTCCTTATGAGAAGGCTTTGCCCTTTTTTGCTAAAAGCTCTTCATAGAGTTTTATATACTGCTTTGCCACCACAGGGGAAGAATAACGCTCCTCTACAGTGCTTCGGGCTTGTTGTCCCATATATTGGCGACGCGCGTCATCTTCCAAAATATATGCAATACCGCGGGCGAGATCCTTGGTGTCATAAGGCGTAGCTATATAACCACTTTCCTTATGTGTAACCATATCAGGAATACCGCCAATATCAAAACCCACCATAGGGGTACCGCAAGCAAGAGATTCTAACGTTGTATTGGAAAAGCTTTCTTCTCGTGAAGGGCATACAAAAACATCTGCTGCGGCATAGGCAAGAGCGAGAGTGTGTTGCTCATTAATGTGTCCTAAAAATGTGGTAGGTAAGGGAAGGGGAGGGCCCTCTGAAGCACCAAAAATAAGACACTGACAGGATGTGGCACTATTGCTGGCAAGGATTTCTAATGCGTCTTTGAGTAAATCGTAGCCTTTATTATGGTCTGATATGGCAGATATGGCGCCAAAAAGAATATAAAAAGTATCTTCTTTGAGCCCTAGCTGCTGTCGTGCCAGTTTTTTATCTATAGGGTAAAATATTTGAGAATCTACTGCATTTGGTATGTGTGTAGCGGGAAAGGTCTGCAATAAAGAGCTGTTTTGAACTTTTTGCATCAGTTTAATACTTGGAACCACTATATGCGGTTGTAAGTTAGCGTAGGTTTTCTTTTTTTCTTGCCATACGAGGTGGGCAAGGTTTCCTGTACCGTATTTAAGTAAAGGGCATTGAAGGCATTCTTGTTGCCACTTGGTGCAGGTGCCGTAATGGCATCCTCCTGTAAAAGGCCATGTATCGTGCAATGTCCAAATCACAGGCATTGAAAGTTTGGCCACTTGACGCAATGTCCAAGGACTCATGAAATTAGAAATCCAATGTAAGTGCACAATATCTGGCTGTATTTTTTTTATTTCATGCGCAATGGTATTGGGTAAAAGGTAGGATGAAAAAAATACATCTGGATCTTTCTTTATCACGCGTAAGGGGAGATTGCTCAATCGTGTCAGAAAAATATCCACAGGGTGCGCTAATTCCATGACATGGGGGTCGGCATGGTTTTTCTTACGTACCCCAATGGATGAGCAGCACTTGCCGCTTTCTTGAAGTGCTACATGTAAGCGTTGTGTCGCTATGCCTGCGCCACCATTTAAGTAAGAGCTACAGTGGAGAACTTTCATGAGGATTTCCTTGCGCGCATTTTCTTCCAATGAGTGTGTAGTAGGCGTGCTATGAGCATGAAAAAAAGCTTGGCGCTATTACATTTTTTACCTACGGGAAGTGTTTTATAGTAGGAAATATATCGCCAAGGCTGTGGCACATGCGTGAGAAAGCGTTCAACTTTGTTATGTAATTCCTGTACTGCATGTGTATACGAGAGGCATGTTTGCTGGGGGAGGGCTTGGTAGAGAGTATTAGCCCAGAGCAAAATTTCTTTTACAGGAATTTTGTCTTCAGTATGAAAACTTTCTAAAGAGAGGATAGTATGCTTAATAGCGTTCTCTTCTGTGCTGGGAAGCTTAAGGTATTCAAGAAGGTAGCGCACAGCCTTTATATGGTAAGTACGCGAAGTGGGGCGGTGAAAATAGCGATATTTTATGAGTATATCCGTCATATTTGCCGCATGCAAAGGATTACCAATAATGGCGTCAATCCAAAAAAGATAATCCTGCACGCGTAGCATATCTTGGCGATAGCGCAAAGAATGTGTGGCTAGGCTTTCACGTCGCATGAAGGCTGTGGGGTTTAAAATGCAGCATTCAAAGAGCATACGCGCTTGAATGGTTTGAAAATCCACAGGAGGTCTAGCGATAAAATGAGCTTCATTAAAAAACTCCATGGCTGCGCCGCAGATGTCTATTTCAGGATGTGTATCCATGAAAAGGACTTGCTTTTCAAGACGGTCTACAGTGGCAATGTCATCACTGTCCATCCATGCAAGATATACTCCTTGGGCATTGTCTAAGGCCGTATTGCGTGCAAAGGGGCGCCCTTTATTTTCTGCAAAAGAGATAATGCGAATGCGGGGGTCGGTGTAGCTTTTAACAATATTCATGGAAGCATCTGTGGAGCCATCGTTGATGATGAGTAGCTCAAAATCCGTGAAACTTTGTTGTAAAATGGAATCTATGGCTTCGCGTAAATGTTTTTCGTCATTGTAGACGGGCATGGCAACGGTGACCTTGGGCATGATATTATTGCTTCCTCGTCTTTGGTAATTGCGCATGAAGGCAGGCCATAAATAAGCCTATAGACCATATCAAATCATAACTACTTTCTAAAAAAATACGTTGCCATGCATGCTTAGCTTTGATTTCTTGCCTTAGCTTCATAGGTATAAATATAATTCTTTTGAAAATTCCAGCCAAACGACGTGGTAAAAGTTTTAGTGTAGCATATTCAGGTTCTATACTAGGTAAAGAATAACCATGGGCATAGGCAGAGTGTATACGCCACTTTAGTGTATATTTATGGGGTAGGACGCAATGGTCTATAAGAAGGCTAGGTACAGAGCCAAGACGAAAACCGGCGTTACGCATATTTTCAAAAAGTTGTGTTTCTTCACCATAAGCGCATGTATTGCCTGTCATGCCTAGATTTGTGTCAAATCCTCCCATATCTTCTACAAGCTTTTTACGAAAAACACAGTTGCCCCCTGTTGGGTGAAGTCCTGATTTTTCAGGTAGTATGCCGTAAAAATTGAAACGGTTCTTAGAAGTTTCCCATTCACTTGAAAACCAATGGGGAGCTGGGCCATAATGATGCCACGCAAGGTAAGGGCCACCAAAACAATCAAAAGTATCTTTTTCTATTTCTTCTAAAATAGTTTGTACCCAATTTGTGTGTGCTTTGGCATCATCGTCTAGGCTAGCAATCCAAGGGGTTTGCGCTGCAGCTATACCAGCATTGCGCGCATGACTTAGGCCTTGTTTTTTTTCTTCAATGAGTTTTAGGTTTTTTATTTTTCCGCAAAAACATTGTACTATTTCTTGGGTATTATCAGAGGAGTTATTGTTAATAACTATAACTTCAAAAGTATCTTGTGGTACATTTTGTTCTACAAGTGATTGTAAGCAATGGCTCAATATATGTGCTCTATTATAGGTTGCCACAATAATAGATAGAGATGGGGATATATCAGAATTTTTTACGAACATATTGTAACGAGCTCACGGTATAGTTAAATTTATTTCTTAATCGTATGTATCATTTTTCTAGAAATATTCCACAAGTATTGTAAAGACTTACTATGAGAACAGATTCTTTTTGTAATTTTTTTAACAATAAATATAGGTATATTTCGCGTTTTTGCCAGAGGAAGATTTTTGTAATACATAAGGTTGTTTAAAATATTAGGACGTGAATCTAAAAATTCATCAGTGAAATGATTTACGGCTTGTATAAAAGATTCAATAGGAACTGTTTTATGATATACTATTTTTTCATAAAGCGTATTCGTCCATTGTAAAATTTCTTCTGCAGAAAAATTTTGTATACTGTTATAGTTTTTTAAAGTAAGGGCTGCATGTTTTTGTGCGGATAATATATCATGAGGTAAGTGGAGATATGCAAGTAAATATTGTGTAGCTTTAACATGATATTCGGGACTACTTGGGCGATTAAAATATCTATAATGATAAAGAGTGTCGGTTATATTTGCTGTTTTTAGTGGTGTATTGAAAAGTAAATCAATGGCAAATAAATAATCTTCTACCCTTTTCATATTTTCATTATACTGCAAGTTGTGTGTACGTATATCTTCAAGGCGTAAGCAAGTAGTGGCATTGGCTATACTGCAGCCCCAAATGGCATAAGCGCTAATGTTTTCATGTGTACATTGCGGTATAAGTTTTCCGCTTTTTTCATTAAAAAATTCTATGGCCGAGCCACAAGCAGAAATATGAGGGTGGGCATCCATAAAATGTATTAATTTTTCAAGCCTGTCTGGGGTGCTGATATCATCGGCATCAAGCCAAGTTAGATACTCTCCTTGTGCTTCGCGTAAAGCGGTATTACGTACAAAAGGACGACCTTTATTTTCAAAAAAATGTATAACGCGTATGCGTTCATCGGTATATGTAGCTACCAAGTCAGCGGTGGTATCTGTAGAGCCATCAATGATTATAAGCAGTTCAAAATTTTTGAAATTTTGTGTGAGGACAGACTCTATCGCATCAACAATATAGTTTGCATCATTGTAGGTTGGTATGGCAACAGTGATTTTTGGCATGATACGTATTTTTTTAATAGTTAACAATAATAAAATGTTGTCATGGTAGAGTTAGTCATTTGTTTTTAGCATTTTTTTACGTGTACGCTGTAAAAAAGACCATAAATTTTGAAGTAAATGATGTTTTTGACAAATGTTTTTTACCTGCAATTTTCCTCTCCACCATTTATATTTCCATGTTGCATACATATTAAGCCCAATGTAGTGAAAAATACGAAATGGAAAATTGTTAGCACAAGCTTTGAAATTTTCCCAGTAGACTATCCTGCGATTGTGTGCAGAGGATGAAATGCCACCTAAAAGCATTTTGGTCGTAACTTGCTGTAAATGATGGGCTTGGGAAGGGTGCTTCCATGTCTGTAAAATCCAATCTTGATCTCCAGCGATTTTAAATTTTATATTAAATCTATTTTGGCGTATGGTGTTAGATCGAGAAAAGAGGCCTGTATGCGCAAAAGGGTTTTTTATCATTCGATTTGCAAAATTCGTATGGATGTCTGTATGAGATGTATGTGAGTAGTTTGAGCCTGTTACGTAGAATTCGACTTCGCCTACACCAAAAAGTACATCATGATTCAGTTGCGAAAGGGTGCACTGTACTTTGGTTAAAACATCTTCGTCATGTAATTGGTCATCAGCGCCTAAAAATAACACCCACTCACCCAGATTGTGATCTTCTCTTGCTATGGCTTTATTCCACGCATCATAAATACCGTTATCTTTTTCACTATGGGCGGATATATGTATTTTATCCTGCCATGCGCGCGCAATTTCCATAGTGCCATCGGTGCTGGCGCCATCCTGACATACCCAGACAAAGTCTTGGCAACGTTGCTTTGCCAATGACTCTAGAAGGCAAGGTAGGGTGCTTTGAGCATTATATGTTGCAGTAATAATAGTAAAAAAAGGGGGGTGTTTTTTCTTCATACGCTAAAATAATTAGTTAAGTTTCGAATGTAGCTTTGACATGACTAGTACATCCAATAAAAAATGTCATAATTAACTAGTTTATGCAAGTATAGCTTTGTGGTAAAACAAAAATTGACAAGTATACCTTTTTACGACATTATTCTCACCTCAAATTTTACCTAGAATTTTAAATTGAAATAGGCTCTTTGTGACAACATTAGATATATTAAAAGCAACATATGCCATGCTCCCCACCGCGCATAAGCGTCAGCTTATTGGGGTGAGTGTTATTATGCTGGTGGTGGGTTTTTTTGAAATTGCCCTGGCGGGGGTTATTTCTTTACTGGGGGTTGCTTTATCTTCACCTGAAAGCTTGCAAAAACTGCCTGTGGTGGGAGAAGCTTTTTTACATATTACCACAGTAAGCTCTGCGCCGCCGGTGGTTGCCATGCTTACTGCTGTGCTGTGTTTGGTGGTGGGAGCTACCATTTGTAAAAATATGGCCACGGCATATATGACCTACCGTCAAACTAAGGTTGCGCAAACCATAGCATGGGATGTGGGTTTGCACGTCTTTAAAACTTACCTTTACGCTCCTTTTTTGTGGTATACGCAACAAAACCTCTCGGAGCTTGGGGGGCATATAGGCTGGCGTATGCAAGTGTCTACTCTTTGGCTTGGGACACTTATTGCTGCAACTCAAGTTAGCATCATGTTGGTGCTTGTAGTGGCTGCACTGGTGGTGGCGCCGCAGGCCTCTGTTCTCTTATTTGGTGTTTGTGGTGTGGTGGCTGTACTTATTTATAAGATTACCCAGAAAAAGGTACGCATGTTGGGTGAAGCCAGTGCGCAACAAAGTATTTTGGCAGGTAAAGTTACACACTATGCCTTGCAGGGTATGCGTGAAATACACATTTATAATCAACGTGAACCTTTCTATGAAAGTTATGCCTCTTATGCATCGTCGTTAGTGCGCATTGTTGCACGACAGAGCTTATATCCTCCCTTGCCTCAATGGGTATTGGAAAGTTTAGGCCTTGCTCTTCTGCTAGGAACAGTGTTGCTCTTGCAATGGCAGCAAGAAAATGTGGCCACCATAACAGGTACGCTCACGCTTATGGCGGGTGTGTCTTGGCGCTTGTTACCGGCCATGAACAAATTTGTGGGCGCTACCTTGCAAATTAAGTCCTGTTTTACGCCGGCGCAACGTTTAGTGCAAAAGTGTCAGGATATTCCGCAAGACCAATCACTAGTACAAAAAGAATCTTTTACGCAATGCATAGAATTGCAACAATTAGGATTTACATACCCCAAAGCACAAAAAAAAGCTTTATTTCATATCTCCATGACCATTAATAAGGGTGACATGGTAGGCTTAGTGGGTTTATCGGGTGCAGGAAAAAGTACCCTTGTGAATGTACTCACAGGCTTATTACCTCACAGCGAAGGTTCTTTTATGGTGGATGGTAAAGAGGTGGCGCCAAAGCCGGGTTTTTTAAATATTGGCTATGTACCACAGGCTCCCTATATTATGGATGCCTCTTTAGCGCAGAATATAGCTTTTTCCGATTGGGGAAAGGATATTGATGAGGCATGGGTGTTGGAATGCTGTCGCATGGCTGCCATTACCTTTTTACAAGATCTTCCTGAAGGCATACAAACACGGTTGGGAGATCGCGGTGTACGTCTTTCGGGGGGGCAAATACAAAGGGTGGCCATTGCCAGAGCCTTATACGCAAGGCCTGATATTCTTCTTTTTGATGAGGCCACATCAGCACTGGACGGCGCTGCGGAGGCTGCTATTCAGAAAACCATTTTGAACTTGCGGGAAAACCTTACCATTGTTATGGTGGCGCACCGTTTAAGTACTGTAGAAGGTTGTGATAAAGTTTATTGGCTACATGATGGTGAGCTTAAATGTGTTCAAAGCGATGTAGAAGCTCTTGAGGAATATAAACTGTTTTTACAACAAGAAAGTAAAAAAATATAAATTAAATCAAAACAGATAAAGAGTAATGTATATGAAAAATAAAAATATTTTTTTACATATAGGTTTGCCTAAAACTGGAACTACATCGATACAAAATACACTGCAATATATGCAAAATTGTGGAATATTATCTGAAAAAAATTTCCAGTATCATAATCACAATAAAATGTTTAGTCTACTGCAAGAAAATTTATGCTTTCCTGATGATGAAAAGATTTTTTCTGAAAAATTGAATGCAGAACTAAAAATTTATGTAAATGATAATATAGAAGAAATAAAAGATAATATTATTTTTAGTCAAGAAGGATTTTCTTTAGATGCAGTTGATGACTATAGAGTAGTATCAACTGCAAGAGTGAAAAAATTTTATAATGTATTTAAAGAGTTTAACATAAAAGTTATAATTTACTTGCGACGCCAAGATATATTTTTAGAATCTTTATATGCGCAATGGGCTAAAACTGGAATGTTAACTAAAGAAAAAATGTTGAAAGATGATTTAAAAAAATCTTTATTTTTTAAAAAGCATCTTGATGATTATACTGAACTTTTTGGAAAACAAAATGTAATTGTTCGTATTTTTGAAAAAGACGCTCTATTAAACGGTGATGTTGTTAGTGATTTTTTGCAAACAGTAGGTTTAAAAAACATTACTTTACCTGATATACCACAGCGAGAAAAAAATTATTCATTGTCTCCAGAAGCATTACGTATACGAATTGCCTTTGATGAAAAGTTTAGAATGTCTATTAGCGAACAAGAAAAATATATAAAGGAGTTAGACAAAAAGTATTTAAACGGAGAATTAGATAAAATTCTATATGTTTTTAGAAAAAACTACTCAAATTCAGGCCAAAATGTAGAAATGATAAGTAAATATTCTCAACTAAATCAATTGCTTTGCCTTGAAAAAATAGGAAGTTTTTCTAATACAGGTTTTATGGAGCCTGATGAACGCAGAGAATTTTTAGCTCTCTATGAAGAAGATAATGCTGCAATAGCTCGCGAATATTTAGGGCGAGAGGACGGAAAACTTTTTAATGATGTATTTCCTGAAAATATTATCAGTCTGAACGAACCTAGTACAACAGATTTAACAACTATATTTTTACCTATATTTAATAACTTGCATTTACGTTTGCAACATGTTGAAAATCGTTTTGAAAATGTGGAACGTCGTTTAAAATACATAAAATATCCTTGGAAATTTGTTTTTATGCTTGTTAAAGAAGTATATTATAAAATTAAAAATATATTTTAAATTATTAATATATAGTTAAAAACTAAACCTTGCGTGTATAAAGCTTGAAGAAATAATTATGAATAAAAAAAGAAAGAAAGTCTTTTTACATATCGGCTTGTGTAAAACTGGGACGTCAGCTATACAAAGTACGTTACAAAATCTTCAAGATAATGGAGAATTATGTAAAATTGGATTTCAATATCATGACTGTAATAAGTTGTTTTATTTACATTGTGAAAAACTATGTTTTCCAGATGAAGAACAGTATATTGGAAAATTATTTCGAGATGAAATATATACATATGTAAAAAATAATAATGAAGAACTTCAAGAAAATATAATCATAAGCCAAGAAATTCTTTCTTTAAATTTTGATAATAATAATGTTGTATTTTCTAGTGCGCATGCAGAGTTTCTGAGTAGAGTTTTAAGTAAATATGATGTTAAAGTTATAATTTATTTAAGGCGGCAAGATAATATATTAGAATCACTTTATGCACATTGGATTAAAATTGGAATGCTTAGCAAAGAAGCCTATGAAAAAAAAGAACTACGACATTCACTGTTCTATAAAAAAATTCTTGATGAATATGCAAAGTTTTTTGGAAAAGAAAATATTATAGCAAGGTTATATGATAAAGACTTTATGTATAAGTCTGACACGATTAGTGACTTTTTTTCTGTCATAGGAATTTGTGATATGTCAATTCCAAGCTTAATTAAAAGTCAAAAAAATCTTTCTTTTTCTCCGGAGGCTCTACGCATAAGATATGCCTTTAATTCTGAATATGGTTTAAGCGAAGAGGAAAAAAATAAAACTTTGCACGATAATAAGCTAAGTTATTTTTCCGGAAAAATTGATAGAAAAAAATGTGTATATAAAAACTATTACGTATATCACGGACAAAATTTTGAATTGGAAGGAAAATATTCTCATTTGCGCCAAATGTTAGCGTTAGAAAAAGTAGGAAACTTTTCAAATTCAGGTTTTATGAAGCCTGATGAACGCAGAGAATTTTTAGCACAATATGAAGAAGATAATGCTGCAATAGCTCGTGAATATTTGGGGCGCGAAGATGGCAAATTGTTTAATGATACATTTCCTAAAAATATTATCAGCTTGAATGAGCCAAGTACAACTGATTTGGTGACTATTTTTTTGCCAATATTTAATGATTTACATTTACGTTTACAGCATGCGGAAAATCAGCTTGAGAGTGTAGAGCGACGTTTAAAGTATATTAAGGCGCCATGGAAGTTTATTTTAATGTATATAAAAAAATTTTTCGATAGAGTGAAAAGAAAGTTTCTAATATAGTGATGTGTTTTATGAAAAAAAAAATAATTAACTTCATTAATAGACTATATCTTTCTTCAGAAATGAAAAAAAACATCATGCATGAAGCAGAGAAATCTCGCTCTTTGCATCAATTAGATATGCTTAAAATTTCAGCACAAGTAGGGTTATCTTGCTCAGAAAATATTCCTATTTTGAAAGAGTTTCGTGAAAAAAAGATTATTGTGAGTTTAACTTCATATCCACAAAGAGATATCCATCTTGAAACTGTACTTTACTCATTGCTCATGCAGTCTACACTACCTGATAAAATTTTACTCTGGTTATCGTATGAAGAATATCCTAACGGACTAGATGATGTGACTTATAAGATAAAAAAATTCCAAAAATATGGAATAGAAATTCATTTTTGTAACAATATTAAATCTTATAAAAAACTTATACCTTCTTTAAAATTGTATCCTAACGATGTAATTGTTACAGCAGATGATGATATTTATTATCCACAAAATTGGTTAAAATATTTATATTCAAGTTATTTAAAATATCCTGATTGTATCCATGCACATCGAGTTCATAAAGTTATGCTTCAAGAAGATGGAGTTTTACAGCCGTACTCTAAGTTTGTGTCCTGTATAGACCATAATGAAGGGAAGTCTTGTTTCCATAATTTTGCTACAGGGTGTGGCGGTATTTTATATCCACCTTGTTCTTTATTTGAAGATGTGATGGAAGAAAAACTTTTTATGCATTTAGCGCCTTCCAGTGATGACGTATGGTTTTGGGTACAATCGGTATTGCAAGGAACAAAGGTGCATGTGGTTGATTTTTGTATTAATAATGTTATTGATTTGAATAAATTTGACAATGTTCCAACTCTTTTTGACACTAACTTTACTCAGAATGATGTACATCTAAAAAATATATTAGAATATTACCCTGACATTAAGGATAAGTTAGTTATAAAGTTTAATAGGTGTAATATTGAAAACTGATATAGAAAAAAGTATAGCTATTGTTTTTTCTACAGATGATAACTATTTTAATTATTTATCTGTTGTTATAAACTCTATAATAAAAAAATCTTCAGAAAAATATACTTATAAGATTTATATTTTTGAAAGTAATGTTTGTTTTGATAAAAAGAATTCTTTAAAAGAATGGATATCTCAATATAAAAATTTTTCATTATGTTATATAGATATGAATAAATATGTTTCCTATTTTGAGACTTTAACTCTGAGGGGACATATTTCTTCTGCTGCTTACTTTAGACTTTTAATTGATAAAATATTAATTGATGAAGATAAAGTAGTATATTTAGATTGTGATGTTATACTTAATAGAGATATTGCTGAGCTTTATAATTTTGATATTTCCCAATATTGTTTAGCAGCCGTAAAAGACTTTGGCGCTGAAATCTACTTGAAGTATAATTCAGATTTTATGGAATATATTTCTTCCCTTGGTTTTAAGTATGAAAGTACGTATTTTAATTCTGGAGTTCTTGTTATGAATTTAAAAAAAATACGTAATGAAAATTACTCTAATTTAATGTTTAGAGTTGCAGAAATGAATACTAAGTATTTTCATGACCAAAATGTATTAAATGTTGTTTTTCAAGATTCGGTAAAATTTTTGGATTTTAGGTGGAATTTTCAATGGAGTTTACATAATGAAAATGTTGAAAATGTGGCAATTATACACTATTGTGGAAACAAAAAACCTTGGGACTGTTTAGAAAGTAATCCTCTTTCAAAATATTGGGTTGGCGCAGCTAAAACTTCATTTTTTTCTAAAGATTTTAGAGAGTTAAGTTGTGAAGAAGGTAGTAAAATTATAAATAAAAAAGGTTTTTTCAGAGCTATTTTCAAAGAAAATTTTCATGAATTATATAAATATAAATATGTGATGTATAAAATAATTTCTTTATTTTTAATAGGAGAAAAACGAAATAAAGTTAAAAGTATGTATAAGTATTTTCATAAACTTTCTAATTATTATAAATAGTTTATATTGAGTTCAGAATATGAGTATAGCCCCAATAGCTTTTTTTTGCTTTAATAGACCAAATGAATTGGAACGTACCCTAAAAGCTTTAGCAAATAATAAAGGTGCATCTGAAAGTCATATTACTTTTTTTTGCGATGGCCCTCGAACGGAACAGGAAAAACTATTAACGGAATCTGTGCGCAGTATTGCACATAATGTAAAAGGTTTTGCATCTGTTACAGTAGTTGAAAGAAATATAAATCTTGGTTGTAAAAAATCTTTTGTAGTTGGCTTACAATATATGTTTGAGCGCTATGAAAATATTATTGTTATTGAAGATGATGTATTTTGTTCTCCTTTAACATTAGAATTTCTTAATGAAGGGTTGATTCGTTATAAAGATTCTAAAAATGTGTTTAACATTTCGGCATGGTCACCTCCAGACATTGCTACATCTGCACCTCAAAAATATGTGTATGACCTTTATACCATTCCGCGTTTTAATTGCTGGGGATGGGCGTCATGGAGGGATAGATTTGAAAATATAGATTGGGATGTGCAAGATTATGAACAATTTAAAAAATCTACAGAATTGCGAAAGCAATATAGTTCAGGCGGTGATGACTTGCCTCATTTACTTGACGCGCAAATGCATGGAAAATTAGATACATGGGATGTTATTGTAGATTACTTTCGCTTCAAAAAAAAATTAGTTGGTATAAATCCTATTATCTCTTATGTGACAAATATTGGCATGGGATGTGGTACGCATACTGTCAATACAACTGATAAGTATGATTGCAACATTAAAAATGCTCTTGATGTAAAAAAATTGCGCTGGGTTCCAAGTGAAGTAGTTAATAAAAAAATTTTAAAAGCATATCAAAAATTTTATGCGATTAAGAAGAAAATTTCTTATAAAGAGCTTGTATATACTATTTTACATAAAATTAAACTTTTTAATTTAACAAAAAAATGCTATTATTTGTTTTTTAAAAGAGGGTAAAATGCAGCTAGAAAAATATTATCCTGATGGTAATATCCCGCAAGATATACAAGCCATGCTTCTGCTAGTAGGTAATGAACCGAGCTTGGAATCTCTCTGGGGGTTGATGGATTTAGCTTGGGCAACTACAAAAGCGAACTCTGACAATCCATTAAGCATGGATGATTTTTATGCACACCCTGTGTGGCTTCTTAATGGTTTTTTTACAGAGACCCATCAAGATTCTATTGATAATAGAGAGCAGTTTGCTTGTTACATAGCGAATGATAAACCTCAACGTGTTGCTGATTTTGGTGGAGGTTTTGGGGCTTTCGCACGCATATTGGCTGAAAAATGCCCTGATACTATCATTGAAATTGTTGAGCCTTACCCCACAGAAATGGCACGTATATTGTGTGGAAAATTTTCTAATATCCGATTTGTTGAAAAGCTTACAGGTGAATATGATGTTATAACTGCTCTTGACGTTTTGGAGCATGTGATAAAGCCTTTAGAGCTTGTGCATCACTTTGCTGAACATGTTAAGAAAGACGGCTATATGCTCATGGCAAATTGTTTTTTTCCTGTTATTAAATGTCATTTACCATGTACATTTTATTTGCGCTATAAATTCGATTTTTTACTTAGTAAAATGGGTATTTCCTGTGATGAACAAGTGCTGTATGGTAAAAAATACAAGGTAAGTGATACATTAAAACATCCAGACCTTGTTAAAGTTTGGAATATGTATGCTAAACTTTACTTCATAGTATACGAAGATTATCAAAAATATAAAGCTATGTTTAAACTTGTAATAAAAAAAATGTTGCGTAAATGAAAATTCTTCATCTTAATACCTATGAAAAAGCTGGTGGAGCAGCCATTGCTGCTCATCGTATACATCTAGCTTTAAATGCCCATACTTCATGTGAATCGATCATGGGGGTACTGCACAAGCAAAGTGACAGCGATATTGTGTATCCTTTGCCCATGTATACTTCACGTGTGGCGCGTATTTTAGGAAATAGAATCTCAAGTAAACTGGCAAGCATGGTACAGCCCAATGACGGCACATATTTTTCTTCGTATATTATACCTAACAATCTTTTACCTGCCATTAAGGCGCTAAAGCCTGACCTTGTTCACTTACACTGGATTGCGCACTTTATGAGCCCGTGGATGGTGGAGTCTTTGGCACAGTTAGGTGTACCTGTGGTGTGGACATTGCACGACACATGGGCCTTCACTGGTGGGTGTCACTACTATGGTAATTGTGAGAAATGGCAAAGCCAGTGCCATGCATGCCCGCATATAGCGCCAATTAGTCTTGATATTATTAATCTTCAGTGGAAAGCAAAAAAGCGTGCCTATGCAGCCACGCAGCCCGTTATTATTGCTCTAAGTCACTTCATGGAAGAATCCGCTAAAAAGAGCGCATTGTGTGGTGATTTATCTGTGAATCACCTTGTGAATACCATTAATACCCAAGATTTTCGTCCTATAGATAAAAAAATGGCTCGAGAGGTTTTGGGTCTTGAGCAGGATAAAAAATATATTCTTTTCGGTGCTAACTCAGCCACAAAGGATGTACGTAAAGGTTATGATTTATTAGTTTCTGCTTTGCAGTGTTTATCGCCAGATATGAAAGAATCGGCACATTGTCTTATTTTCGGTGCTGCGGAGGGCGCAGCTTTACCTATCTCTGCCACTTTTTTGGGCAGGCTCAATGATAGCATAACCTTAGCTCTCATGTATTCTGCGGCTGATGTTTTTGTTTGTCCTTCGCGTGAGGATAATCTTCCTAATACTGTCATTGAATCTCTTGCTTGCGCTACTCCTGTGGTAGGATTTGCCATTGGGGGTATTCCTGACATGGTGGAACATCAAAGTAATGGTTATGTGGCTACGCCATTTGATACGCAGGACTTAGCTCATGGTATTACCTTTGTTTTGGAAGATGCCCTGCGCCACAGCACCCTTTGCCATGCAGCGCGTAAGAAAGTGGAAGAAAATTATGCTGAAGCAGTGGTAGCGAAGCAATATATGGCTTTGTATGAAAAGGTTTTAGCCAAGAGTTGCTAAAATATTCTCTTATAACAATAATTAAAAGTATTTACTCATGTCAGAAAAAAAGTATCTTATGTCGCCCAATTCCTATGTGACTTTAAGCATGCGACACGCAAAAAATGGCCATAAGGGTGGCGTATTTTGGTTTACAGGACTTTCCGGCGCAGGAAAATCTACCATTGCGCATAAAGTGGAAGAAAATTTATTTCAGCAAGGCTTGCTGGTGAACGTACTGGATGGTGATGTTATCCGCACTGGGCTCTGCTCAGACCTTTCCTTCAGCCCCGAAGGAAGAGCAGAAAATATTCGTCGCATTGCAGAATTATCTCGTATTTTGTCACTACAAGGATTTATATGTCTGTGTGCCTTTATTTCCCCCCTAAAAGAGCATAGAGACATTGCAAGACGTGTACTTCAAGACCATTTTTATGAAATTTTCATCTCATGCCCTGTAGAAGAATGTGAAAAACGCGATGTTAAGGGCTTTTATAAACTTGCTCGTGAGGGGAAAATTCAGAATTATACTGGAATTTCTGCACCTTATGATATTCCGCTTCAGCCAGATTTACTCGTAGAGACACATTTGGAAAGTGAGCAACAATGCGTGGCTAAAGTGCAAGCTTTCATTGAGAATAAAATTCATATTTAACAGTATGTTACTAACATACACCCTGATTATACTCTCTATGTTTTAGAGATAATCAGGGTGTATGCTTAGATGCTATGTAGTCTTTTTTAATGCGTCAAGCATATATCTTAGTTGATCTTCCAGTAAGGTATTTCTTTTATTTAGCGTTTCGTTCTCTGTAGCAAGAGCGTGTATACCTTTGTACAAATCACGAAGAATGTGCGCAATGCAGATATCCTCAGTATAAGGCTCTTTGCCATGAGCACAAGCGTGTTTTGTGTCCGTGGGCACGCAAAAGAGCACTGTTTCCCATAAATTATTAGAATTATGTTTAAGGTAAAATTTATATTTGGAATCAAATTCTAATATTTTTTCATATATTGTAAAAATATCCGTGGGCTTATGATAAACGCACAGAGCCATTTTCGGCCTAAATTTTTGAATAGTTTTTTTGGCTCCTTTGATAGCTTCCATTTCTGAGCCTTCAATGTCCATTTTTAAAAAATCAAGGCGCTGCATATTGTTTTCTTCCACAAAGGAATCAATGGTACGCGTTTCAACGCGAATATCTCCTTCTTTCAAAAGAGAGGCGCCTGGGAAGTTTTGCGGAGCAATGAGAGTATACCCATCTTGATGACAAACACCTGCCTGTACAAGGTGTACTTGAGGAAAATGTCCTACATTTTCTTTGAGTTGTTGGAAGGTTTCTTCCATGGGCTCAAAAGCATACACCTTACCATGTTCGCCTACGCATTCTTTAAAATACATCACGGTGTTTCCGGTAAAAGCACCCGCGTCAATGACAATTTCCCCGCTTTCGGCCTTACAATCAAGACATTCATAGCCCTTGAGAATCCAAGTTTCAATTTTATCAAGAGCATAGTCACCAGTAACACCAGGAATTTTTTCTGCCAACTGGTTAAATTTTTGCCAAATTTTTGCGGGGTATAATGAAAATATATTTTGTACAATTTCACTGGGAATTGTAAAATAAAGAATGCGCAAGGCCATAAGTTTCATAAAAACCTCTTTAGATGTGGCATCATCTAAAGCATCATAGGCATTTAAAATATCACGCCAATTATGCAAATCACTCAAAGCGTGCATAGGACGCTGGCAACGTAAGTCCATATGCATATGCGCATCCTGTAAGGATTTAAGTATATGCTGGGTTAAAATATGCATTTTCATTCCTTAGTATTGGCCTTAATCCAATAGTATAGTGTCTTATAAAGTGTTTCGGGATCAATGGGTTTAGTAATATGGTCGTTCATACCGTGAGAAAGGCTTATTTCTTTATCCCCCTTCATGGCATGCGCAGACATGGCAATGATGGGTAGAGTGGCATATTTGTTTTGGAGCCGAATCTTTTTAGCAGCGGTATATCCGTCCATGATGGGCATTTGAATGTCCATAAGGATGGCGTCATAGGTATTTTTTTCAAGCATATCTAACGCTTCTTGTCCATTTTGGGCAATGTCTACTGTAAAACCAGCAGCTTGAAGTATTTCTTGTGCTACAATTTGATTTATTTCATTATCTTCTGCCAATAGCAAATGCTGTGCTCCTAAAGGATGTGCAATTTCCTGACAAGGGCTTATTTCTTGCTGTGTACCATGTTGAAAATTTTGAGGAGCTAAGACGAATTTAGCAGTGCAGAAAAATGTCGAACCCTGCCCATATGTGCTTTCTACCCAAATTTTTCCGCGCATCAATGATATAATATTTTGCGAAATTATAAGTCCTAAGCCTGTGCCACCATATTTACGCGTGACCGTATTATCTGCTTGAGAAAAGGCGGAAAATAGGCGTTTAATTTGCTCAGGCGTTAGACCGATGCCTGTGTCACGTAAAGTGAAGCAACAATGTAATTCATGTTCTTCATGGATAGAGCTTTCTACATGTAAGGTGATGGAACCTTTTTCCGTAAACTTTATGGCATTACTTACCAAGTTAAATAAAACTTGCTTTAAGCGCAAAGCATCTCCCAGAAGGTGGGTTTCAGCGTGTTCTCCGGCATCTATCTGAAAAAGTAATTGTTTTTCATGACACTTGGGTTCGTAAAGATCTTTTACTTCGCGGCAAAGGCTTTGCAAAGTAAAAGGTCTTTCTTCCATTTCAAGCTTACCAGCTTCAATTTTGGAAAAATCAAGAATGTCATTAATAATACGCATGAGGTTGTTGGCGGAAAAAATAGTTTTTTGAACATACTTTTCTTGCGTAGTGGTCATTTCAGTTTGCGACAGCAGATGGAGCAGCCCTAAAATACCATTCATGGGTGTGCGGATTTCATGACTCATGTTGGCTAGAAATTCACCTTTGGCTTTAGTGCTTTGCTCTGCTATTTCCTTGGCTTCGCGTAATTTTTCTGCGTTGTTGGCGAGCTCTTGCAACATGGCTTTTTGCTCGCGAACATCCCTAAAATATGTAATAAGTCCATCTGTGCCTTCATAGGAAATGCGTACAACAAAAACATCTACCGGAATTTCTTCTCCCGTGATAAGATGAATGCAAAGCGTTTCTGACTTGGTAAAACCATGTTTGTAAGCGTTCTCATTTTGTTGTTTTACAAGATCTAAGGAAAGTTTTCCGTCGGGCTGATATTTAGGAAGTATTTTTGCAAAATTTTGTAAGCAATCTTCAATGGATGAAAATCCAAAAAGGTTTACAGCTTCTTGGTTGGCATATTCCAGTTCACCATTGGTATTCCAAAAATGTATACCCATGGGCATAGAGTCAAGTAAAAGGGTGTGACGTAATTCAGCTTTTTTCAGGAGCTCTTGGCTCTTTTTGATTTCACGTAAATCCTTTACATAAGAAATGACGATGGTTTTTTTATCTAAAATACTACGCACCAAGATTACTTCTGAAGGAATGAGTTCATCATAACAGTCTTTGTGTAACCATTCAAAGCGATAATAGCCATGTTCTAAGACATAAGCATGATTTTCTTTTACAAGCTCTAAAGAGTTTCTTCCATTGGGCTGATGGGTGGGCATGACTTTATGAAAGTTATTCAGGTAATCTTGTTTTGTTTCAAACTTAAATGTACGCAAAATTTCTTGATTACAATCAATAACATCACCAGCTTCATTCCAAAAAGTTATGCACAGCGGTATATTTTCAGAAATAATGGAATTAATTTCTTCATCAAGTTTCTCTTTTTGTAATTCTAATACTTCAGTAATGTCAGTTATAATAGATAAACGTGCATTTTCTTTGTCGTCCCATGAAATGCATGAGTCAGCAAATTGAATATGTTTATTTAGATCTTCATCATATCTATTCCAAATATAAGGATGAGATATTTTTTTAATAATGCTATTGCTGCATTTTTCACATGGTTCATCAAGATTCCTAAATACTTTATAACAGTATTTTGAAATAACATCTTTACAATTATAAAATTTGTATACAGCTTTGTTGCAATATAAAATTTCAAAAGTATCTATATCAGAAATATAGATAGGCATAGGGAAAGCATCAAGCATTTCTTGAATTTGCTTTTGCTTTCTTTGTAATATATTTTTCATTTTTCTTTGTCTCTTTCCATATATAGAAAGAACAATCATCAAAGAAATTAATAAAATAATTACTCCAAATAATAAATCGACACTAATGTAGGATAGAAATTGTACAAATTGAGATGTATAACTTGGTAGGGTAGTATGTTTTAGTAGAATATTGCTGAATTTATCACGCGGAAAAGCGGCTATGCCTTTATTAATGATAGATATAAGGCGAGGGTCTACATTTTTAGAGAAAATAAATGAAAATCTGTCATAGAGAGGTAAGACGTTAGAAATATGTAATAGGGGGTATTTACCATCAGAGATAGCGTCGCGTGCAGCATAGACATTTTCAAAAGTGTAATCTGCAGTACCATTTTCTACAGCCTCATAGGCAGCTTCAATATCATCGAACTCCAAAAGAGTATTATGTGGAAATGTTTCTTTTACAAAAGAAATAGTAACGGGATGTAGCTTGGAAACGGCAAATATACTCTCTTCATTAATGTGATACCCTCTACCAATCATGGCTATGGGGGTAGCAAGAAAGCAATCAGATAGTACTCCGTTGAGCTCCTGAGCCATTTCTGGGTTTGTGTCGTAGCTTAAGTGCATGGTGCTTTTGTTCAGGCTCAACTTTTCTAAAGCATCAGCGTAGGTAAGGCCATGCTTAAAGGTAAACTGTAAACCTGTTAGCTCAGAAATAAGCATAAGAATATCATGGTTTATGCCATCAATGGTTTGATGCTCATGGCTATAAGCTTCGAAAGGAGGCCAGAAAGCATCATAGGTCACTTCTATAGGCTTTGTGTTTTCTATGAAGTCTTTTTCAGCTTCGGTGGGGGAAAAGGTATATTTTGCAAGAGCAATTTGCGTAAAAAAAAGTGATGCGATGAGAAGAAGTAACAGTATATTGGCGACGTGCTGCAAAGTAGCGCCAGTACTGTGGGCACAATATTTTTTGAATAAATTTTCTGCGTACACCATTCGCCTACCTTTAAAATATAATTTTTAGCTGAATGTCATAGTATGGTTCTGAAATTATTATTTAAATGTAAATATCTACAAGCTGTGGCACAATAGTGTATCAGAATAGTATTGTTGTACACTGTGTGTCAAGTTTAAGACTTTCTTTAACAGTGGATAGTTTTAATAGCCGTGGAGTAGGTTATGAAAAAGGTTTTTATTGCTTTTGTCGCCATAAAGAGTAGGTATTTTAACCATACTATGCTGGAGTAGCATAGTATACGTCATGTGTTGATGTAGACTTTGGATAGAAAATTACATGTATCATCTTTGAAAGTATAAATAGCATATTAAGATACATTAATTTGTGCGAAGTGTAATTGAAAAATCCTTAAAGTATACATAATTAGTACTAAAATGACATATTTTCTATATGCTCATTGTATTATCCCTTGTGTTTCATCAGGAAAAGTGCCATAGATAGAGTATCCATTTAGGACATAACTTTTAAGGAGAAAAAGAATGAAAAAGTTTTTTCTTGCGTTACTTTTTTGTATGGTATCTTTAACAGTTGTGTCTGATTTGTTTGCACGAACTACGCGTGATCTTGTTTTTGAAGATGATGAAAGTTCTGCTTCCTCGCCAAGCAGTGAAGACGCAACACAAACTCTTGCTATTAAAAGCACTATTCTTCTCACTCGTGACGGGAAGACTAGCACTGTTGTTCCTAGCCACGAATTTCAATCGGGTGATAAAATCAAACTCGTGTTCACCCCCAATGCTGATGGCTTTGTCTATTGGATGGCTAAAGGCTCATCTGGTCAGTATGCTGTATTATTTCCGAGCAAAAAAGCTGGTGAAGATAATACTGTGAAACGTAATCAAGAATACACTGTACCAGTGAAAGGGACTTTTAAGTTTGACAATAAGGCCGGTAAAGAAGAGCTGTTATGCATTTTATCGCCCAATCGCCTAGAAGATATTGAAAAAGTCATTGAAGCCAATGCTAGCATGGAAGCCATAGCTACCAGCTTACAAGTAAGCACAGATGGTGATGATGCTGAAAAGCGCACCACACGTGACTTGGTATTTGATGATGAAGACTCAGGCGATGTGAACACAAAGTCTCAAACTGCTCCTAAAGGGCAACCTCTAGTTACTAATTTCGTACTTACGCATAAGTAAAGTATTTACTTTCTGTTGCTTGTCCTTATATAAGGGCGAGCAGCACCTCGCAAAAAATGATATAATGCCCATGCTTTTAACAGCAGCAGGCTCCTCGCTAGAACTGTGTCTCTAAGGCACACACGTTTAAAAAGTTTGTTTTTGTCAAAATAAAGCTCTGTTTGAGTTTTTTCAATTGGTTTGAAAACATCTGTTAGCACGAGAGGAAATGTATGTTAAAAGTTTTGGTGCTTACCTCATGTCTTATTTTTTCTAGTACTTTTTCGTACGCCGCCGGCCTTCAAGAAACTTTTTCTCAGGCACAACAAGCTTTTAAAAGCGGGCAATATGATGAAGCAGGGGCTTTATTTGTGCAAGTGGCTAAAATGCTACGCCAGCAAAATGATGCTGCTAAAGCCAATGCTTTTTTAAATAACGCTGCCATTAGCTATATGACGGGGAAAAATTACAACGCCGCCATTGCCATCTATACGCAAATGCTAAAAAATCCTAAATCCTTGGATGAAGCAACACGAAAAAAAGCCTTTTTAAATCTTATAGGATGCTACAACGATACTGCGCAATATGCTTTGCGTGTAAGTGCTATGGAAAGTATGTTGAAGCACTTTCCGCGCTTACCTCAAGAAGAAGTGGCAAATTTATATGCGCAATTGGGTGATACCTATAGAAAAATGGAAATGTATCATCAGGCTATAAATTATTACGGAAAAGCCGGTAAATTATTGCAAAATTCTGCTGCTGTGGAAACGCAAGCTAAAATCCTCACAGGGCTTGGCTTGAGCGAAGGCAATATTGGTGATTTTCTGTCAGCATCCAAAAGTCTTACTTTGGCCAATCAATTGGCTAAAAAAAGCAATGCTGTACAAACCATTGCTGAATCCAACAGTAATCTTGGTCTGCTTTATTTAGAGCGCGGGGATTATGCTAAAGCGCGAGATTTTTTGCAATTAGCCTTGGATGGAGCTGTAAAGAATAATCTTAAAGCCAATGAAGGTGCAGATCAAAATAATATGGGGTTATTGTTTAAAAGCTCCGGAAAATTTGAAGAAGCCATGACGCGCTTTGTGAATGCCATAGGTATAGCACAGCAAGTGGGTAGCAAAAAAGACGAGGCCATCGGTCTTGTGAATCGGGCGCTTTTGTACCGCATGACTGCGCATTTACAAGAAGCTCGTGCTGATTATCGCAAAGCAGAGCAACTTTTCCGCGAAGTGAATTTTAAAGAAGGCGTAGCCGGAGCCTTGTTAGGGCAAGGGGTTATAGCCGCGTACGAAGATAGAAATCTTACGGTGGCTTTAGATTTATATAATAAAGCTTTAGCCATATATAAAGAAATTGGTTTGCCTCGTGCTCAAGCAGAAACGCTAATTCAAATAGGTAATGCGTATAAAATGACGGCCACGCCCAATAGAAGCACGCGTGACCTTATTTTTGATGACGAACCCGTGGCTCCTGAAATGAGCATGGGCAATGCTCTTACCGAAGCACAAAAGGCGTATGAAGAAGCCTTAAATCTGGCTAAACAAGTGGGTTCTAAGGAGCTTTTATGGTCGGCGTGGCATGGAATAGGGTATTGTCAATACCAAGAAGGTAAACTTGCTGAAGCGTATAAGCAATATACACAAGCCATTGATATGGTAACAAGTTTGCGTACAAATCTTGCCAGCGTGTCTTTGCTTGGCCAGTATATGGCAAAAAAGGAAGACTTATATAATGAAGCGCGCGAAGTGTGTGCCGCTTTATATGATAAAACAAAAGATAAAAAGTATTTAGAAAAACAAATACAATTTGATGAAACTTTGCGCAATGAAATTTCTAAAGCCAGTGCTGCCCTTGTGCAGGTGAAATTTGACAATCCGCAAAAGCAGTTAGCTTTTGAAAAACTTGTGGCTTTAGGCAAACAGCAGGAGAAAGCGGAAAAAGCCATTCCTGTAGTCGCCACTGCAACAAAAGGTATGTCTGCGGAAGATAAGAAGAGAAATGAGTTAAAAGCTCAAGAGGCAAAGAAGCAGCAAGCCTTGGTAAAAAAACTTGATGGTGAATATGCTAAGCTATTGGCTGAATGGGAAAAAGCTTATCCTGAAGATGCCATTATCTTTGAATCTGCCGCGCGTGTTGATATTCAAAAAATTCAGAAAAATCTTAGCGCAGACCAAGCAGTATTACAGTATTTACCTTTACATAATAAACTTATTATCATTGCCATAAGTAAGGATGCAGTAGAGCAGTATTCTGTGGAGGTTTCGCAAAAAGAACTAGACAGAATTATTAAAAAAGACTTCCTTGTGTCCTATATTGAAAAATACGGTCGCGGTAAGCGCCAAGGTTCGCACCAAGATGAATTTAAGCGTATTTGCGCCACATTAAATACTTTATATAAGTATTTGGTGCAGCCCACTGAAGCCTTTATTGCTGATAAAAAGAAATTGTATTTTGTTGCCAGCGGTTTCTTGGCACAAGTACCTTTTGCTGCTTTAGCCAAGGACTACTCCGATACCACGGCTGAATTCTTGGTAGAAAAGTATGACATTTCTCAGGTACGTCCTTCTTTCATAGAAAGTCTTGAAGCCCCTGTGAGCAAAGAATCCTTAAAGACTTTGCTTGCTGTAGGCAATCCGCGCAATACTAATATCTTTATGGCTAGTCTTTCCGGCGCCAAGGTAGAAGTACAAAATGCTGATGGCAGCATTAACCATGACACTGCCATTAAAGATATCCGCTATGAAGAAGATGCCACAGAGAAATGGCTCATTGATCAATTAAAAAATTCACAATATGAGTATGTGTATTTTGCAACGCATGCCATGCCTTTTTCTGATGTATACATGTCTTACATTAATAACTATGCCAAGAAATATGATTTCTTGAAAAAAAGATTTGCAGATAAGCCCAGCGAAAATCCTCGTGTAGATCCTAATAACTTTGAAATGTTTACATATGGTAAAGAATACATTGATTCGCAGTTACACGGCTATTCTCCCATGAACGGCTATATTTACATGCAGGCTGGAAAAGAATTTCAATACGGTGTGAAGCAAGATCCTTTGCCCAGTGATGAAGACGGCTTACTCACTGTGTCAGATATCATGCGCCTTGATAAAAAATCCTTTGAAAAAACCAAGGTGGTCATTCTTTCTGCTTGTAATACAGGCGTAACCTTTGCTCCTAAAGCCGTAAAAAATGAAATTTTTGGCGATGTGCTTTCTGCAGAGGCTGTAGAAAAATCCCTGCGGGATACAGGCTGGGTTCCCGGCGTTGACCAAGTGAGTTTTGTAGACGTGTTCATGCGTCGCGGTGTGAATAATGTGTATGGAACACTTTGGTTTGCCGATGATGAAATCTCTAACTATCTCATGTCGCACTTTATGCAGTATATGCAAAAAGCCGGCAGTAATGCCGACGTGGTGCATGAATATTCTCAAGTGCTGCGCGACTATATAGCTCAGTGCAAGCAAGATCAAAAACCCATCAAGCACCCCATGCCCTTACATCCCTTTTTCTGGGCTGTGGGAAGCTTTTTTGGAAAATAAATTTGGCTAGATGCTCGCTTACTCGCTTTTTATAAATTACTAATTATTTAACTCAAGGAGAATTCTATGCATCAGAAAGTTCGGAAAATTATCATGTGGATATTGGCACTTACATTAACAGCCGGTTTAGTGTACGCCACAGCGGATCTTTTGGGCCAAACTAATAAAAAAGCTGCAGATGCGGGCTCTAATGCAACAGATATGGAAATGGCAACCTTAGATACCATTAAAAAACCAGCAAAATCTGATAATATTAACTGGGCTGAAATTACACCAGTGGATAGAAAGTTAAAGAGCATTGATGCTCAATATAAAGCTGCTGTAGATAAAGCTGGCGCTGAAAAAGCACAAGGTGCTGTTTCTGAAGCCACACGTAGCGAAGGTATGTCACTGGCACAGCAATATCATGACACAGCCATGCAATTGGCCACAGTGTATGAAAAAAATAATATGATTACACGTGCTAAAACTGTACGTCAATTGGCGAAAACACGTTTAGCCAATGCTGAAATGTCCTTTAACGAAGTAACCAGCGCGCGCATTGATGCTTACAAAGCTGAGCAAGCAAAATTGGGCGAAGCTAGAAAAGCTTACTTTGCTGAAAATGACCTTTCCGCTGCTGATAAAGCTGCGTTGAAGAGAGATTTATTACCTCGTGTACAACAAACTTCTACCAACTTACTTGATTTAGTAGACACCGTTGCAAGCTTAGTATTGCAAGTGAAGAATCAAGTGGGCGGCGGCGGCGTTTCCGCAGCTTCTATTGGTGGTTGTGCTAAGTCTGCTGTAAGCGGTGCTGCTTCTGGCGGCGGTGTGGCTAGCTTACTTGGCCCCCTACAAGCACTTTTATCTCTTGCACAAGGCATGTCTGGCGACGCTCAAAGCTTAGCTTCTGATTTGTCTGCATTATAATTTTACTTGATCTAAAGGGAGATTTTTCTCCCTTTAGATAGGATATGTATGAAAAACCTTTTATTCATTGTGGTGGCTAGTATTTTTTGTTTTGCCATGCCTGCACAAGCCGAAACGGCACAGGACATATGGGCAAAGTATTCTTCCATGGCCAAAAATAAACCCTCAGAAAAGGCACAGCAAGAGGCTTCTTTTCCGGGGCGTATCATTGGTGATGTGCTGGAAGAGCATAAAGCTTATTTCACGCAAGCATGGAAAATGCGTGGCCTTACATATGAATTATATTTTGCTTCTTCCACTGAATTGGCACAATCTGTATATGATTTAGCCTTATTTAGTAAAGATATTGATGAAAGCCTTGCCATGAAAACTTTTTTAAATGGTGTTTTGGGCTTTCACTATACTAGCGAACAAGTGCTTGATTGGGCAAAGAGTCTTTATAAAAAGGATATGCCTGCAAGTGAATATCCGTACTTAATAAGATTTATGTTGGAGGATAAAGTGTTAACTTTACACGACACTGGCTTTCAAATCTCTCCAAACATACGTCATATTCTTGCAGCTTCAGCAGGGAAAAAGCGTACCTTTTATTCTACATTAGAGCATGAACGCTTACATGTATTTTGGGATGAAGATACTGCTTTACGCGAAAAGCAAATTGCAAAGTGGCATGCTTTAAGCGATGCGGAAAAAAGCAAAATAAGAAAAGAATTACATAGATACGCACAGGGGAATGAAGCACAGCTCATAGAAGAATGGTCTGTTCATTCCACTGAAAGTTCTAATTTTGAAATGTTTTAAGGAGTTTTATAATGAAAAAAATGTCATTACATTTTGCAACATTTTGTTTTGCATTTTTAGTTATGGCAACTGTTGCCCAAGCAGCTGGACGTCTTAACTTTATGTTGACCAACGTTTCTGGTTATGAAATCACCGGCGTGACCATTGCGCCTACATATTACCCACAAAATCAAACGGAAAACCTTTTAAATACCGGCCTTGAAAGCAATACACGCTTGTATATTGGCCCTAACTATTATGGTAGCCAGTCTTATTGGAACATCACTTTAACATGGGCCAATGGCTTCAGTCACACATGGACACACAATAGATTAACACGTTATAATTCCTATACCGTGTATGTGGCTGGTAATGGTGATGTACGTTTACGTCAAGGTTATGAAAGAGCTTTTGCAAGATATGGCTATCAAAACGCTTCTGTGTACAGCTCTCCGCAAAATTCACAAATTAATGTAGCCTTGGGCACACCTGAAAAGGTTAATGTAGCCAAGGGTGGTGGAAGAGCACAAAACCAAATGGTGGCCACCAACGAAAGAAGAACCACTCGGGATCTCGTTTTTGATGAAGAAGACGAAGCAGAAGTTCCCACTGCATCTGATTCTGCTGCCTCAGGCGCAGACGGAAAGACCATTTCTGTAAAGGCCACTGTGGAACTTACACGTGATGGCTCTCAAACCACCGTATTACCTTCTGCCGACTTTAAAAGCGGTGACAGAGTGCGCTTAGTATTTTCTGCCAACTCAGACGGTTATGTGTACTGGGTAACCAAGGGTACTTCCGGCACATATCAAGTGCTTTTCCCCAGTAAGAAAGCCGGTATGAACAATACTGTAGCACGTAACAAAGAATATACCATTCCTGCCAAGGGCGCATGGCGCTTTGATGATAACAAGGGTACAGAAACTTTAGTCTGCATTCTTGCTCCTGAAAAAATTTCTGAGCTTGAAAAGGCTATTCAGCAAGCAGGTGATGGTGATAAAGCTGGTTCTTCCACAACCATTGCGGCAGTTATTGATGAGCATGAAACACAACGTACCACACGCGATCTCGTTTTTGAGGAAGAAGATGTGGATGACGTAAATACAAAAGTACAAACCTCCAGCGGTGGTGAGCCTTTTGTAGCTATCTATGAATTGAATCACCTCTAGAAAAAACTTTCTTAAAAACCAGTGGAAACACGTTTTTAAGTATCGACTATAGTAGGTTCTAGAATTTGCGTAAAGCCCTTCATGGAATTTCATGAGGGGCTTTTAATTTTTAGTCCTAAAGTGCTCTGTCTCGTGTTTATTTTTTCTGATTTTCCTTTTATTTATGGGCTTGCACACTTGTGTTCTTATGCGTATGATGCGGCACTATAAAATTAACAGACAGTGTGACGATTTTCTCTTACGCCTTGTGTATATGTATGCGCATGGGGGTAAGTGGCAATAGTAAAACTGAAAATATATCAAAGACATTTATGCAAGAAGATACTTTTTACTTTTTACAAGAAACAGGCCCTGTTTTACTTTTAGATATTGGTTCCGGTACGCAAGATGTTGTTTTTGCATTACCTCATATGACGCCAGAAAATTGGCCACAATTTGTACTACCTTCGCCAGCTCGTCTCATTGGACAAAAAATTCAAAATTTGACCGCGCAAAAGAAAGATATATGGCTTTATGGGCACAATATGGGTGGAGGTTTTTTCAAAGCCGTACGTGACCATATGCAAGCTGGGCATGAGGTTTTTTGCACTATAGAAGCCGCCGCGGCCTTACATGACAGTTTAGAGCGTGTGCAATCATATGGTGTAAAAATTTGTGCCAGTGCGCCGCGTGGAGCTGTGCCCGTCTACTTGGCGGATTATGACGGAGGCCATTGGGAAATGACTTTGCGTCAATGGGGTTTACCTGCACCTCATGCTGTGGTGGCGGCAGTGCAAGACCATGGAATTAATGTGGAAGGTAATTGCGTGGGGCGTATGCAAGCGTGGCGCGCGCTCATGGAGCAATCTACTAATCCTGAAAAATGGTTGTATGCGCATGTGGCTGAGCAATATCCGCAATATACGCGTCTTGCCACATTGCAAAGCCTTACCGGCGGTGCTGTGGCAGATACAGGCACGGCCGCTGTTTTGGGGGCATTATGTACGCCAGAGGTGTGGGCACGCTCGCAGCGTGAAGGGGTTACCATTATAAACATGGGTAATAGCCATGTGATAGCCATGTTGGTGTATCAGGGTAAAGTGTCTGGCATTTTTGAACATCATACAGGATTGCGAACTGTAGAAGAACTTTTGCACGATATTCAAGAGTTTCGCATGGGCTGGCTTCCCGATGAAACTGTTCGTGCTTCCGGTGGACATGGCACGGTGTTTGGAACCAGAGATGCAGCGGCAGGAGGCTTTGCGCCTACGTTTATCTTGGGGCCTCAGCGAGAGATGTTACGTGGCCATGGGCAATTTATTGCGCCGCATGGGCAAATGATGTTGGCCGGATGTTTTGGACTATTACGCGCAGCCGGAGCACAATATCTTTAAAATAAGATGTGTAACATATTCATATATTATATGAATAAATGTCTGTTTTCTACTGTGAAAGAGTGCTATGATATTTTTCAATGCCAATGGCTTTAATGCCATTATGTGAGGAAGGCGAGAAATGGAAATTTTTGATAAAGCAGAATTGTGGTCACGAGAAGAAATTGAAAATGCACAGCGCACGCGCTTGCGCTCTACTGTGGAGCAAGTGGCCAAGTGTGATTTTTACGCCGGTAAGTTGGCTGAAGCAAACATTACTGCAGACTCCATACAAAGCGTAGAAGATATACGTAAAATTCCTTTTACAACCAAGGATGACTTACGTGCCAATTATCCCACAGGGCTTCTTTGTGTGCCCCAAGCGGATATTGTGCGCATGCACGTTTCCAGCGGTACCACCGGAACGCCCACAGCCATTTGTCATACGCAAAATGATATTAACTCTTGGGCAGACCTTATGGCGCGCAGTATGCACATGGTGGGTGTGCGCCGTGAAGATGTCTTTCAAAATATGTCAGGCTATGGTCTTTTTACCGGTGGACTTGGCATTCACTATGGTTCTGAGCGTTTAGGCTGTCTTACCATTCCTGCCGGTGCTGGTAACTCTCGTCGTCAATTGAAGCTGGTGAAAGACTTTAAAACCACAGTGGTGCACATTTTGCCCTCTTATGCTCTTATTTTAGGCGGGCACCTAGAAGAAGCAGGGGATAACCCTCGTGAGCTTCCCTTACGCATAGCTCTTATTGGTGCAGAGCCATATACTGAAGAATACCGCAAACGCATTGAAAACCTTTTTGCCATGAAGGTGTATAATTCTTACGGGCTTTCTGAAATGAATGGCCCCGGTGTGGCTTTTGAATGCCAAGAACAAAATGGTATGCATGTGTGGGAAGATGCGTATATACCCGAAATTATTAATCCTGAAACAGGGGAGCCCGTGGCGGAAGGCGAAGTGGGCGAACTTGTTATGACATGTTTATGTCGCCAAGGTATGCCCATATTACGCTACCGCACGCGAGATTTAACGCGCTTTCTCCCCGGTGAATGCGCTTGCGGGCGTAAACACCGCCGCATTGATAGAATTTTAGGCCGCGCCGACGATATGTTTATTCTCAAAGGGGTTAATATTTACCCCATGCAGATTGAGCAAGTCATTATGACATTCCGTGAAGTGGGGCAAAACTATCTTATTATTTTAGAAAATGATGGTGTTGCCGACCATATGCGCGTGCAAGTGGAAATTCGTGAGGAATGCTTTGTGGAAGATATGCGTATTCTTCGTGCCTTACAAAAAAATATTACAGGACGTTTGCGCGATGAAATCTTAGTAACGCCCAAGGTGGAGCTGGTGGCTTCCGGCACTATTCCCACCAGTGAGGGTAAAGCCGTGCGTGTTCAAGATTTACGAGAAAAATAATGGAAATTAACATTCCTTACGTCATAACCTATATGTTAGCTTATGGCTTTATGGCTTTATTGTGCTTTGTTTTATTTTTAAATATCTTTGGTTTACCGGCCAATTGGATTATTCTTGCTTTGGTAGGGCTGTGGGCCTATGCTTACCCCGATGCAGCCTCCATGAATTGGCTATTTTTTGCCATATTGATAAGTTTGGCCGTCATTGGCGAAGTGCTGGAATTTGTTTTACAAGTGATAAAGGCTAAAAAATATGGTTCTTCCTCTTCCGGAACTTTTGCCGGCATAGTGGGAGCCATAGTGGGAGCCATAGTACTAGCCCCCTTGTTTTTTGGTATTGGCGCACTTATTGGAGCTCTTATAGGTGCGTGGATTGGGTGTTTTATCATGGAAAAAGCCAAGGGACGCCCCACCAAGGAGGCTTACGACGCTGCCTTTGGTGCCATGGTAGGCCGCTTTTTAGGTACTGTTTGTAAGTGCGGCATTGGCGGCGCCATGCTGGCCGTGGTGGCACGCTACATTTGGCCTGAAACTCCTGCTTTTGAGCAAGTGGTACAGGCACTACATTTTATAGGGTAATTTTTAGCGGGGAAGGGCTTTTTATGGCTCTTCCTCCTATAAAATATGTCCTTTTTGCTAATTTTTCTTCCTTTCTTTGAAAAAATCCTAACTCTAACCTACTTTTATACACGTACATATGCAAATCACAGAAGCTATCCTTGATAATTTAGAAATGGTATTGGTGAAATCTCGTTTTCCTGAAAATATAGGCATGATTGCCAGAGCCTGCGCTAATATGGGAGCAGGGGGAATAACCTTGGCACAACCTGAACTTTGGAGCTATGAAAAAGCGCGTCCTTTGGCCACAGCCAAGGGGCAATATCTGTTGGAAAGTATACGCATAGAGCAAAATCTTGCTGATGCGGTGGCGCCTTATGCGCTGGTGGTGGGCACCACAGCCCGTACTGGCGGGTGGCGTCGTGAGCTTTTGCATCCCACGCAAGCTGCCAAGGAAATTGTGGCGGCTTTGGCAGAAGGGGAGCGTGTGGCCATTATGATGGGGCCGGAAGATCGCGGGCTTAATAATGAAGAAATTGAGTGTTGTCAGCGTCTTGTGACTATTCCTACCGCGCACGCTGCATCATTAAATGTGGCGCAGGCTTCACTTTTATTACTTTATGAGTGTTTTAAGGCCGTGCATGATTTGAAAGAGGCACAAAAAGCCCTTAGCCTCGAGGCGGAGCAGGACACAGCAACACAAGAGCAAGAGCCAGAGCCAGCCCCCAATGCCAAGGTAGATAGACGTATTTCGGCTGCTGATGAGGCGCGTTTATTGGAAAATCTTAAGGAAACATTGGTGCGAATAGATTTTTTACAAAAGGATAATCCGGATTATTTTTTCATGCCGCTGCGTCGCCTTTTTGGACGTGCGGGCTTGCGCCGCCATGAGTATGATGCTCTCATGGGTATGTGCCGCCAAATTAAGAATAAATGTTCTTAAAGTAGTTGATGCTTAAAAACGTGTTTCCACTCGTTTTTAAGAAAGGCACGCTCACTC
>CAYJNA010000010.1:33025-39619 GCA_964371225.1 uncultured Desulfovibrionaceae bacterium | reverse complement strand
CCGTGCGTATCTCTTCCAAGCAAGAAGGCTAGCTTGGCAAATTTTCTATAATTGGCGCTCAAGTTATATTGCGATACATGAGGAAGAAGTATGGCATTGCATTCGCCATGGGGAAGGTCATACATACCGCCCAACTGGTGCGCCATGGCATGCACATAACCAAGGCCGGCATTATTAAAAGCCATACCGGCTAGGTACTGCGCATAGCACATACCTTCGCGCGCTTCTACATTGCTTCCCTGCGTGACTGCTGTGCGCAGATATTTGGCAATAAGTCTGATGGCCTTTTCGGCGCAGGCGTTGGTGATGGGGGTGGCGTCGGTGGAAACATAGGCTTCTACAGCGTGGGTGAGTGCATCCATACCCGTGGCGGCTGTGAGCGATGTGGGCATGCCAAGCATAAGTACCGGATCGTTAATGGCCACATTGGGGGTGACACGCCAATCTACAATACTCATCTTCACTTTGCGTGTGGTATCGGTAATGATGCAAAAACGTGTGATTTCAGAAGCCGTACCTGCGGTGGTATTGACGGCAATATAGGGCGGGATATTGTGTGTAGATTTATTTATCCCTTCATAGGCGTGAATAGTTTCGCCATTGCTCACCACAAGGCCAATCCCTTTACCGCAATCATGGGCGGAACCGCCGCCTAGGGTAATGAGACTATCGCATCCTTCTTGTGCATAGGTGCTGACGCCGTGGGCTACGTTATTATCTGTGGGGTTGGGTACCGTTTCATCATACAATGCATAGGGCATATGGGCTTGCTCTAAAACCTGTGTCACTTGCCGCAAAATGCCTGTCTGTATAATGCCTTTATCCGTAACAATAAGAGGTTTTGTTGCGTTAAGGTCACGAAGTTTTTTGGGAATTCTTTTTATAGAACCTGCACCTATGAGCGTAATGGTTGGTATAAAAAAAGCATCCACTTTGTCTGCTATATCCACAATATCCTCCAGCGCTGGTGCTGTGTTATGAAAGTTATAAAATTCACGAGGGCTGAAGGTAGCATTGCATCTGCTGTGCTGTCAATGAATAGATTTTGTTTTCATTATTTATAATAGATGTTTACAATAGGCAAATCTTCCATATAAGGGGAATGTTTGTGCAAAGGCATTTGTACGACTTCGTAATTGCTCATCATTTTAGCTATGAAAGGGCTAGAGCTGGGGATATATTTCACTTTTGAAAAGCCTTTTGGAGGTGGCGCAGTTCCTATAGTTACTTAGCTCTATATTGCTTTAATAGTAAAGTTTTTATAGCATAACAAGGTAAAGAAAATTTCACCAGAAGAAAAGTAATGATAATTTTAAAAAATCTCTCTTTGGTATGTTTAAAAAGGGTGCACATCCAAATATAATGGGACATCTAAGCTTTACAGCTTTAGAAGCTGCAAAGTATAATTCTGATAAAAGTGTCATTGACTTGCTGAAGCACTATGGCGTAAACTGGTGTGTAAGGGGAGTTTGTTCAAAAATGCACTTTGCGGCAACAATACGAAAAAACAAACTGCTTATCAATCTATTCCGCTTTGTATTCCTTATGCCACCTTTATGAGTTTTGTTAGTAATAAGTTAGTGATTTTTTCAGCTGTCGACTACACGATACATGCCTCTGGCATGGCTTGCCGCCACGCAAAATAAGCCGTCACTTGCTTACGGCGTCCCTGCGCTTATTCTTGTTTTTCGGAGGCATGAACTATTGTCAACGCTCCAAAAAACTTCACTTAATGAATTGTGTAAAAGTCTTTAACAGCAAACCATAGGAGTATTTAGTATGCGTAAATGTGCCCTTTTTTTAGCCCTTTTTCTCTTGGTGACCATAGGTCAATCAGCTCTTGCTTCTCCTTTGCACGACGCCGCAGACAAGGGTGATATTCAAAGCATAAACAAATTACTGGGTGAAGGTGTTGACGTTAACACGCGTGGCGAAGCTGGGTGGACACCTCTTATATCCGCTGCTTGGCATGGGCAGGCACGAGCTGTGCAAATTTTACTTGCCAATGGTGCCGATGTGAACGCCACAGACAATAATCACAACTATACCGCTCTGCATTTTTCCGCCAGAACGAATCAACCAGAGGTTATTACGGTTCTGATTAAAGGCGGCGTTGATGTTAATAAAAAAAATGAGTGGGGTGAAACAGCATTGATGACGGCTTCCATGTATGGGGCTACAGAAGCAATGAAAGCTTTACTCAAAAATGGTGCGGACGTAAGCTTAAAAGATAGTGCGGGTAAAACAGCTCTCATACATGCCGCTTATGGCGGATTTGAAGAAGGAACTAGCGAAACTGACGGACATGTAGAAGGCATTCAGATTTTACTTGCGCATAATGCTGATCCAAATGAAAAAGATACTGATGGCGTATCTGCTGTAGAGATGGCCATGGCGCATAATTCAAATAAAACTGCTGTGGAATTGTTGAAAAAAGCTGCCAATAAGTAAGATTTCATAAATACCTTGTGAGCTCCCTTTTTTATATTTTGCATACCTTCTACTTTGCCTTTACAAACATTGTCTTCGCAGTAAAGCGCGTAAGACTTTCTTAATGATCTCATAGCGGGCTTAGCGCCGCCATGAGATTGTTGTATAAGCACTCACGGTTAAGGCCTGTCTTTGGCAGCAGAACTTGGGCTGCAAGCGTGGTAAGTGTGTATCTTGACAGAATATATTTTGTATATACTTCTTTATGTGGGAGATATAGGTAAAAATCTTACTAGTATTCTTTTTAGTAGAAAGTGTCATGGATGTGTATGTTTTATAGAGAATTAGTAAAAAATACAATGAGATTATTTTATTAATTGATACCTAAAATAAAGAGGTGTAATAATGATTAAAAAAAATATGTTTTTCGTAGTCTTTATTTTATATGTTTCCTTTATATTACCGATTAATCATGCAGCATCATCTACAACTTTTCAAGTTAAGCAATTAACATGTGAAATTCCGTTAAATTGGATTCATGATAAAAATATTGAAACTGAAACTCTGAATGTCATTAAATCTCATGAGTCAAGAAGTGAAGTTCAAGTTGCAGCTTATTCTCTCGTTGAAAAAAACACACCCATAGCTAACTTTATTTGTATAACAGAAAAATATAAAAATGCTTATACCGAATTTAAAAAAATTATAAATAAAAATGGAATTGAGCAATTATATTCTGAGATTAAAAATGAGTTACGTTCAGGCATAGGTGATGAAAATGATACTTTGAAATTTGGTGAAGAAAGTTTTTCTAATGATGGAGATATGATAAGGATAGATATTCCCTACTCAGTTACCTATGGCGGTGTACTTACTGTTTCAAGAATTCAATCAAGAGTTGTAATAGAAGATGATATTTACTCCTTAGATATTGGATATGTTGAAGATTTTTTAGACGCAAAAAATGATGTGGAAAATGTTTTAGAATCATTACAATTTAGTTACTCAAAAGGTGATAACTACGCTAAATATACAATTGCTTTGATTTTGTCTTTTATTATACTTATTGTTCTACATATTTTGATTAAAAGGTACATACGTAGAAGAGATACAAAATGCCATGCTATGGATGCATCTGATGAAGCTACTCTGATGGCGAACATGTCACAAGAATTTCAAATAGAAGATACGTTAAAAGAAAAAAGTGCAACGAAGCCGGAATATGTAGATGTGCCATTGTACAATAGAACATGGTTTCGTTTTGTACTCTTGCTACTTGCATCTATTTTATCTGAAAGAATCACTTCATTAGGCAATGTAAGTATTCAATTTACGCCAATGTACTATTATGCGCTTGTACTTTTTGATTTGGCCATGTGTCTGTTTTTTATCCTTGGAATTTCGAAATCTACACTAGGTAAGATTGCACAATTTACTTTTGGCTATGTGGTTTTACTTGTAAGAATCTTTTTAATACTAAGATTTATCGTGCTTTAATAATCTCTTCAAAAGCGCGATAAAACTACAGTATATAGCCCATTACTATACATAAGCCAAAATTGCTTTGCATACGATTTACATAAGGCTCATTCCTTTACCAATGTAAAGTCTTGGTGGCTGCCGTAGGGTACTTGCGGCGGCCACCAAGGGGTATTTACAGTGATTATGCCTTTCTTAAAAAACAGTGCAAACACGCTTTTAAGCATGAAGAAAAGCAATGCTTATACCATAGGTATAACGCGACGTTAACTTGCTTATTTGCTTTGCTTTTTCTTGCTGAGCCAATAATGTAACGTGGCGTACAGCACAGAAGGTTCAATGGGCTTGGTAATATGGTCGTTCATGCCATGTTGTAAACTTTTTTCCTTATCACCACTCATGGCATGGGCAGACATGGCAATGATGGGTAAGTCAGCGAACTGTGCCTTTTGTCGTATGGTTGTAGTGGCGGTAAGGCCGTCCATGACAGGCATTTGAATATCCATAAGCACAGCATCGTATGCTTTTTTATTCAACATGGCTAAAGCTTCTTGTCCGTTGTTGGCAATATCTAAAGTATAACCAACACTTTTGAGCAATTCTTCAGCAATAAGTTGATTTATGAGATTGTCTTCCACCAATAAGAGATGCTCCGTATGTAGGGCTTCATTGGTAGAAAAAACTTCAGGAGTTGCTTGCGTAATTTCTTGTGTGACGGCCAAGGGGAAAATGGCAGTAAATTTAAAGCTTGATCCTTCACCTAAAGTGCTTTCTACCCAAATTTTACCCTGCATCATTTCCACAATACTTTTAGAAATGGCAAGACCTAGCCCTGTGCCACCAAATTTACGCGTCACTGAGGAGTCGGCTTGCATAAAGGGGGCAAAGAGATTTTGCGCTTGTTCCGCACTAAGACCAATGCCTGAATCTTGTACTGTAAATGTGCAATGTAATTCATCTTGAGCATTGCTGATGCTACTTTGATGTTTTATGCTATCAATCATAAGGCTTATGCTGCCTGCATTGGTAAACTTGATGGCATTACTGAGCAGATTGAGTAAAACTTGTTTGAGACGCAAAGGGTCGCCCATGACATATGTGGTGGGAAAAGCCCCTTCTTCTAACTTAAAGCTAAGTCCTTTTTTATATATGACATGTCCCAAAAGGCTTTGTAATTCGGAGCAAATATCATGCAAAGTAAAGGAGAGATCTTCCATAATCAGCTTACCAGCTTCAATTTTAGAAAAGTCTAAAATATCATTGATGATACGTAATAATTCATTGCTGGAAAAAAGCGCTTTTTGTGCATAATCTTGCTGATGTTCGTTGAGTTCTGTCTGAGATAAAAGGTGTAAAAGTCCAAGAATGCCATTCATGGGCGTACGTATTTCGTGGCTCATATTGGCTAGAAATTCACTTTTAATACGGGCGCTGTGTTCGGCAGCTTCCTTAGCGAGCTCAATTTCTTTGAGCATATGCTTAGTTTCACGCAAATCGCGGCCATAGACGATATACAAGTCTTCGTGTTCTAAATGGGCACTTACAGCGGTAATTTCTAAGGGCAACTCCTCTTTATGTCTATCTAAAATAACAACTTCGTGACTGGTTTTTCCTTTTTTTTGTGTTTTACTAAGTACATCATAAATAAGAGAACTTGAGCTTTGCCCATTAGGTTGTGCGGGGGGTAAAATATTCGAAAAATCTTGTAAATAAGTGTTTTTATCTGGATGACCTGTAAGGTTTACTGCGGCATCATTGCAATCTAGGATAGTAAAGTCAGGGCGGAGTAAATTTACTGTTAAAGGCATTCCGTTTAAAATGGCTTGTGTGCGCTGTTCTGCAATTTGCAATTTCTTTTTTTGTGCCTCAGACTCACGTAAGTCTTTTACATAGGCTACTATGACAATCTCGCCGCGATATTTAGTGCGCGTAGCCTGAACATGGCAGGGAACTTCTTCTCCTGTGATGCTTTTCCCCATCCAAGGGGTTTCTGCTTTTCCCTCAAGAGAGGTTTGCATAAGCACATTTTGCATTCTTTCGAGGGAGACAGCACCGTCAGGTTGAAAATCTGGTATAAGTGTTAAGAAATGAGAAATAAATTCCTCAGCCTCCGTAAGACCAAAACAGACAGCCAAGGCTTTATTACAATGGACAAGGGTGAAGTCTTTATCCCAAACGAGTGTTCCCAAGGGGTTTAGATCAAGCATGATTTTAGTGTAATCATCAGCTTCACGTAGTTTTTCCAAGTTAGCATAATGCTCACGCATGTCACGTAAAAAAGCTAGTATGACGGTTTCCCCATGCAAAGAGCTACGTACAGAAGTAATATCAATGGGCACAGCTTGTCCGGCTTGGTCAATGTACGTCCATTCTGTGTGAGACGTACCATTTTCTAAAGCTTCGTTAATCATATCTTGTATAAACTCTAAGCTTTTTTGACCATTAGGCAGATATTCTGGCAGCGCAGAAACGTAATTCTCTTTGTATGTTTGCACATTGCTAAATTCAAAAAGGCGTGCAGCTTCTAAGCTTGTGTCTAGCATTTGGCCATCTACAGACCAAATTTGTGCTGCCAAGGGCATGGTATCAAGCATAAGCTGCATGCGCTCTTTTACAATTTGCATATCTTTTTGAACTATATTCAGTTCTGTTACTTTTTGGGCCAGAGCAGATTCTAAATTCTTT
>CAYJNA010000010.1:0-32925 GCA_964371225.1 uncultured Desulfovibrionaceae bacterium | reverse complement strand
GCGTCTTGATGGTATTTTTTTTGCTCTTCTGTGTTGAAGTATTCAAGGGAGTGCAGGTCTTTAGCTAAAACTGTTTCTTTCTTTACTTGGAAAAACTCTTCATAGGCTTTATTAACAGAGCATAAGGCACCTTGCGCATTTTTGGAGAAAAGCGGCAAAGGGATGTTATCCACTAAGGCTTCTGCAAAATGTAATTTCTGGCGGGTTTTTTCAAGCTCGGCCAGTAAGGCATTGTACTCTTGTGCGCTAACAGAAGTAACGTGGGAAGGGATAGTAAAATCTTTCATAATAACAATGCCTTTTTGAATCTGTGCAAAAAAATCAAATATGAAATCGTCTTTAAAGACTATTAATTTGCTATAAAATTACTATAATAACAGAGGAAAAGTAGCATATATACTTTTTATAGCCAAGGGAAAAATGTCTTCTTAATGTGACTAAATAGAAATTTATAGGATGCTCAGTGCAAAAAAGCGCCATAAAAACACATTTTACACGGCGTACATGTTAGCTTATACTTTAGGAATCCTAAAACTATCTTGATGTGTAATTGTTAATAATTACATGCAGGTATATAGTTTGTAAAGAGGGGGCTTTATGTTGAAACATGTTCAACGGAATTTTTTCTCTCGAAGTATTTTTATCCTATTTCTTTTTTTCTGCATGGCAAGTTGGAGCATGATAAAGCCGGCGTATGCAGGGCAAATTTCTGTAAAACCTGACGCACAAGTGTTGGTGGAAGGCACAACCAATAAAAAAGCTGTATCGCGTATTGTAGAAAGCATTGTAGATAAGCAAGAACGTATTCTAGCCGCCATTACAGCCGAAAAAACACACATACAAGAAACCATAAAACAAGGTGTTTCAAACCTTTCATCCGTAAAGCAAAGCGTATATCATGATTTTGTAGATTTATACATCATATATACTTCTAATAAAAATGAACCTGCTGAATTAGCTTTGCTAGACGAGCAATTACGGCGTTTTATATTTCAACTTACAGAATTATATACGCCTTTAAAGGATATGCAGCAGCAAGTGCATTTTCGTTTGGAGCAATTAAAAAATCTTATTGAAAGTTTAGAATTTATGTCAGATGCGCCTTTGCGAGATAGCGTCTTACGTGCAAAAGATTTGCAAAAAGTGTATAGTGCTTTTGAAAACACTTTGGATACATCTCTACAACCCACAGCACTGCTACTGCAAAAATTACATAAAACCAGCCTCGAGCTGGAAGAAAAAATGCCAAAATTGTGGTTGCAACATTATATATATAAAAAAGTTTCTCTTTTTGATGCAGCTTTGTGGACAGATCATACAACGTTATTAAGCAGTATACCTGGTTCTGTACAAAATATAATGCTTAGTGAACTGCCAAATTCCATAAAAACATGGTTCACTTTTGCGGTGAATGTGTTCTTTATGGGGGGTATATGTACGCTTATGCTTTTTGCTTTGTATAAAGCCAGCGCTGCATTGCCTAAGGTATTTCAGGATGTGTGGCAGCAGATAAGTAAGGAGAGTTTACCCTATATTTTTTTGGGAGCCACGCTAGAATATGCCTCGTGGTATGGTGGCAATAGATATCAAGTTATTTCGGCCGTGGGGATGCTGTGCCTATGCTACGGACAAATACGTATGGCGTGGATTTTTTGGTGTGTTAAATGGCCTGAATGTGTAAGTAAATCACCCTTTTTGCCCTTGGTGTTCTTTTTAGGGGTGAGTTTTGTTTTACTGACTTTCATAGATTTTGCTTCATTATTGGCTGCTTTATGGTTCATTTTTTTAATTTCTTTTTTGTTTTTCATGCGTAAAGCTGTGCCCTTGTCTGTACCCTTATTACGCTATCTACGCCTTGGTTTTTATGCTATGCTTGTACTGGGCGCATTTCTTACCTTAGAAGGGCATGTTTATTTATCTTTTTTTATAATTTTATTATATATTTGCCTTATGATGGGCATACACCAAGTGCAAACATGGTTTAGAATAACGTCCATGATTGATACCTATTTACCTAAAAATGGTATTTCGGCTTTGCTTTCTGGTTTGGTGCTCGCCTTGGCCATACCCATTCTCTTGGTCATAGCCTTGCTTTCTCCTTTTGCGTGGGCGCTAACCTTTCCCGGTGGGGAATATTTGCTTAAAATTTTAAGTAATTTTGATGTAAGCATTGGCAAAGTATCATTCAATGCCATGCAGGCTTTAAGTATTATAATTATTTTCTATTTGGTGAAGTCCACCATTACTATTTCATGCAATTATATTGATACCACATGGTCTTTCAATGGTTCAACCTCAAAGTCTTCCATAGCCACCTTAACCACACCCATAAAAACATCCATATTTTTTGGCTTGTGGGGGCTCTTTGGCTTGTACGTGCTTAAAGTAGTGGGTTTTAGTCTCACAAGTCTTACGGTCATTGCTGGCGGGCTCAGTGTGGGGGTAGGGCTTGGAATGCAAGGTATTGTGCAAAATACCTTTAGCGGATTTCTCCTTATTTTTGGGCAAAATATACGAGAAGGTGATGTGGTGGTGGTGGGTACTGTACGGGGCATTGTGCAAAAGGTGTCGCTTCGCGCTACAAAGGTACGCACTTTTGATAATGCCATCGTTTTTGTGCCAAATTCTGAATTTTTAGCTACATCATTTATCAATTGGACGCATAATGATAGGGTTATGCGTAATATTATTTCCGTGGGCGTGGCCTATGGCTCTGATATGGCCTTGGTGCGTAAGGTGATACATACCGTTTTGGAAGAAAATGAGCGTGTTTTACAAAGGCCGGCACCGCATGTACGTTTTATGAACTTTGGCAATAGTTCTTTGGATTTGGAAATACGTTTTTGGATTGCAAACTATATACAGCATATAGAAATTTGCTCAGAGGTGCGCTATGCCTTGGATGCCGCCTTTAGGGCGCATAATATTGAAGTGCCTTTCTTGCAAGCAGACATTACCATTAAAGGTGCTTGGCCTGATGAAGCAAAGACAGCAGATAGAGGTGTTGCGCACAATGACGCGTCACAGGCAAAACCTTTTGATGTGAAGGATGTGTGTGATAATTGTTCAGATTTAGATGTGTTACAAGTGCAAGGTGATGCACAACGTAAATTTCATACAAAACGTGAGTCCCATGAAGTGAAAGTGTCGGCCGGTGATGCGCAGCAAGTCTCAAAGGAAAAAGAAAAGCCAAAAGTATAAAAAAACGGTTTCTTGTCTTTGCAAAAGCGGCAGAGACCAGAAACCGTTAAAATGTATTTTACATGGTCGATGTATTTTACATAAGTACTTCTTGTACGTCTTTTTTCATGGCATTGAGAGGACATGTTTTGGTACAGAGTCCACAGCTTACACATTCACTGACAGTGAATTCTACCAATCGCGTAGTCACATCAACTTGTAAAGCCGTGGTGGGACATAAAGCTGTACAGAAGCCACAGTGAATACAGAGCGTTTCATCGCGACATACCTTTTGCGCCACACCTAAAACCTTTACGCCCTCAGCCTTCAAATAGGCTATGCCATTTTGAATGTCTTCTTTCTTTCCGATGAGTTCAAGGGTCAGTTTGCCCTCTTTACGGGGGCTGATTTGCGCTTTAAGAATATTAAAAATAAGATTATATTTGGTCACCAGCAAGCACACTATGGGGCTGTTTGATATGTCTGCTGTGAAGGAAAGTCTCACCTCTTGGCGATGAGTGTTGGCATCTTGTGTCATGAGTATATCCTCAAGGGAAAAGCGCCAAGGTAATATGTCCTTGGCGCTGTGTAATGTTATTTATTATTTTGTAAGAAGGACTTGGCGCGCGCAGCCTCAGCAGAGGTAGGGTATTTTTTCATAAGCTCTTGCATACGTGCAGTGGCAGCAGCTTTTTGTCCTAACTTACTAAAGCAGATGGCTTGTTTTAAGTACGCTGCGGGAGCGCGTGTGCTTCTGGGATGGTCGGTAATGACTTTATCATAGGCCACCGCGGCATCATTAAATTTATTCAGTTGGAAGCTACAATCGCCCACATAGTACCATGCATTACCTGCTTGGCTGCTTTGGGGGTATTGTTTGGTAAAAGCCACAAAAGCCGCTTGTGCCTCTTGGTACTTGCGCGCGTTAAAAGCCGCTATGCCATCATTGTATAATTGTGAAGAGGCATCCACCGAGGCAGCAGGAGCTGTACCAGTGGAAGGTGTTGGGCTTAAGCTGGCAGTGGACGTGCTAGGGCGAATGCTAGGCGTAGCTGTCATGCCTGCGGGGCTACCGGGAACAAAGGTGGCAGCAGAAGGAGAGTAGGCTCCGGTGGCCGGTGCGTCCAAGTTAAAATTCAAGGACAAAGATTGCTCTACTTGACGTAAGGCAGCGTCATGTTTGCTAATTCTATCTGCTGCGGCCTGAGCACCACCAAGACGGTTAAATTCGTCCATCTGTCCTTTTAAGACATTAAGCTCTTGGCGTAATGCTTGTACTTGTGCCCATGAATCAGCCATATTAGGTTGTATTTGGCGCAATTGTTGGTCTTGCGTCTGTACACGAGCTTGTAATGTATCGTAATCGTTTTGTTTAATACAGCCGGTCATAAGAGCCATTAAGCAACCGCTCATAAGAAGAGTGCGAGTCATGGTCATTTTCATATAATCCACCTTAATAAAAGTCTAAATGGTTGAATGCCTTCTTACTTGCTATATATTTGTATTTTCTTGCAATGGGGTTTTACTGGCATATTTACGTCCTTTTATAAGATATACAATGCCACCCACCACAGGTACAAATACGGCTAGTAAGAACCATAACGATTTTTGTTGTTCATCGGCAAAATAATGGGAACGAATATGCCAAATGGAATATAAATTAGGTACCATAGGTAGTGCTAATAGTATAAAATGCCACCATAACATATGTATTTTACCCCTTTTGCTGATGTTTTTTTATTTTGTTTTCAGCTATATACATAGCTATGCATGTGCCAAAGGCGCCAAGGCAAATGGCTATGTCTGCCACATTAAAGGCCGGCCAATGCCAATGCCCTATGTAAAAATCTAAAAAGTCCACCACTGCTCTAAAGCGAATGCGATCAATTAAGTTACCCAGTGCCCCCCCCAATACCAAGCCCAAAGCCACAAAAAGGGCGCTGAGATATACGGAAGTGCGCACAAGGTAATAAATTGCTAGCACAGATATGAACGTTGCCACCATAAAGAGCCAAAACTGCCATTCTATATCGGAGCGGTTAAGAAAACCAAAAGCCGCTCCACGATTATAGATATGCACAAGGTTAAAAAAGCCGTCGATGACAGGCACCGATGTGTGCATAGGCAATGCCTTCACCACCCACCACTTGGTGAGTTGGTCCAGCACTATGACAAGGGCAGCAATGCCCGAAACTATGGCGTAACGCATGTGTTATCTAGTCCGCTGCGGGCATGGTTTGCATCACTGTGGTACAACGTGGGCACAGGGTAGGATGTGCAGCATCGCTACCAAGCTCTGTGCTGTAAATCCAGCAACGCTCGCATTTTTCGCCTTGGGCTTTTTCCACAGTTATGGCCACGCCTTCCACATCTTCAAAGCGTATGGCATGCGTAGGAGCTTGAGCCAGAGGCTGTAAAATGTATTGTGATACAATGGAAATGGCGCGTACATCCACATGGAGATCTTGGATAGCTTGTAGTTTGTTTTCAGCTACATACACGGTTACGCGTGTGTCCAAGGAGTGCCCTACGGTACCATCTTTGCGTAAAGGCTCAATGGCACGGGTAATGGCGCCGCGTACATCATATAAGATGGCCCAATTTTGCAAGGTGTTTTCATCTAAGAGGAAACCTTGCTTTTCAAGTTCTTCTGCAGGCATAGCCGGTAAGGCAAATACCGTGGCAATTTCAGTGCCGCAAGAAGCGCGTAAGTCTTCAGGCACATAGTCAAATACTTCTTCAGCGGTGAAGCTCATGACAGGAGCCATATCGCGCATGAGGAAGCTTAAAATATACCACAAAGCCGATTGTGCAGAGCGACGTTCTTTGCTTGTGGTGCCGGAGGCATACAGTCTATCTTTTAAAATATCCAAATATGTGGCTGAAAGATCTGTGGCGCATAAGTTGTGTAGCGTATGGAAAACTTTATGAAATTCAAAGTTTGTATAGGCTTCTTGTATGCGTATATGCGCGCGTGCCACCACATCTAAAGCTTGGCGATCAAGGCCGTCCATATCACAAGGTGCAAGCACATCGGCGGCTTTTAGGTCTTTAATATTGCCTAATAAGTAGCGGCAAGTATTACGAATACGGCGATACGCATCCACCAAGCGGTTTAATATTTCATCGGAAATGCGAATATCTTCGCGATATTCCACAGATGATACCCACAAGCGAATAATTTCAGCACCAAATTTATCAATAAGTTCTTGCGGTGCAATAACATTACCTATGGACTTGGACATTTTAAGCCCTTTGCCGTCTACCACATAGCCGTGGGTGAGCACTGCTTTGTAGGGCGGCGTTTCGCGGGTGGCCATGGAAGCCAACAAGGAAGAGTGGAACCAGCCACGATGCTGGTCAGAGCCTTCAAGGTACAAGTCTGCTGGGAAAGAAAGTTCTTTACGTTTTTCCACCACAGCGGCAAAACTGGTGCCGGAGTCAAACCAAACGTCAAGAATGTCAGTTTCTTTTTTCCAATGATCGCCGCCGCATTTGGCGCATTTTAACCCTTCAGGAACCACATCGCTTATGTCGCTTTCATACCAATAGTCACAGCCGGTGCTGTGTTTGGCAAAGCGATCTGCCATGGCATGCATCCATGTGCTGTCTTGCCAAGCATCGCCGCAAGATTCACATAGCAAGGCCACAATGGGAACACCCCATTGACGCTGGCGAGATATGCACCAGTCAGGGCGTGCTTCAATCATATTAAAAATACGCTCTTCGCCCCATGTGGGAATCCATTGTACTTTTTGGCGAATGGCGTCCAAAGAGCGTTTACGTAACTCGTTTTTCTCCATGCCGATGAACCACTGTGTAGTGGCACGGAAAATCACAGGTTTTTTACAACGCCAGCAATGCGGGTAGGAGTGAGAAAGTTTGGCACCATTTAAGAGATTGCCCACTTCTTCAAGTTTTTCTAAAACCTTAGGGTTGGCTTCAAAGACAGTAAGTCCCGCAAAAAATTCTACGCTATCTAAAAAACGTCCTGCATCATCAAGAGGAGAGTAAATTTCTAAACCGTACTTAAGACCCACTTCATAGTCTTCGCGGCCGTGGCCGGGAGCCGTGTGTACACAGCCAGTACCGGCATCAAGAGTAACGTGATCGCCAAGTACCAATGGAGAAGGACGGTCATAAAAGGGATGCTTTGCCACAAGGCCAGCCAAGGCAGAGCCCTGTACTTCGCCCACAATAGTGTAATTTTCCCAGCCAAAAGTACCAGCGCAACCTTCTACTAATTCTTTTGCAAGTAGGTAGTTTTCGCCGCCGGCTTCTACTAAGGCGTAGTCAAACTCAGGATGTAAGCAAACGCCCATATTATCTGGCAATGTCCAAGGAGTGGTTGTCCAAATGACTACATAATTTTGCTTGCCTGCGCTTTGGGGTAGAACTTTCTCAAGACCTGCATCATTGAGCGGAAAACGTACAAAAATAGAAGGGGAGGTGTGGTCATAATATTCTACCTCAGCTTCTGCTAAAGCTGTGTGGCAAGAACAACACCAATAAATGGGTTTTTTGCTACGAGCCAAATTGCCTGTGGCAGCTACGTCAGCCAAAGTATGTGCCGTGGCGGCTTCATACTCAGGGTGCATGCTCATGTAAGGTTCTTCCCATGTGCCAAAAACACCAAGGCGTTTAAACTCTTTACGCTGGGCGTTAATCCACTTTTCCGCATACTTGCGGCAAGCTTTACGAACTACGTGGGCAGGGAGTTCCTTTTTCTTTTCTCCAAGCTCATGCTCCACCTTTAACTCAATGGGCAAACCATGACAGTCCCAACCGGGGACGTATTCTGCAGAAAAACCCTGCATATTCTTGGATTTTATAATGATATCTTTTAAAATTTTGTTTAATGCTGTGCCCATGTGAATATGCCCATTGGCATAAGGAGGGCCATCGTGCAAAACATAACGCCCTTGGGAGCCGGATTGTTGCACCATGATGTTATAGGCTTGCATTTTTTCCCAACGCTTTAAGGTTTCTGGCTCGCGTTGGACGAGGTTAGCCTTCATGGGAAAGCGGGTGTCAGGTAGGTTTAGGGTTTTTTTATAATCGCTCATGCACGTCTCCAAGGGCTTGGGAATTTATTTGATATGTATCAAATAGAATTGCTACTTATGGCATAGGTCTTTTATGGCGTCAAGGCTTGGGGAGGCGCGTTGCCTGCGGGAAGTGCTTTCCCGACACGGAGCACTTGCAGCGCTCCTCATGGTCGTTAAAGCATTTCCCGCAGGCAGCGCTTGTGCTTACGCAAGATAATGGGTGAACGCGAAGTTTTGCAGTATGTGGATTTGTTTGAAAGCTAAGGAAGATAGGCTGAGATAAAAGATTTTTAGTGTGTTATCAGGTGATGGTGTGGAAAAATTGTGGGCTGAGGCTATTTTTCCACGCGGAGCACTTACAGCGCTCCTGATTGTGTCAAAATAGCCTTAGCCACAAAAAACAAAATAAATACTATAGGGCAAAAATCTAAAAACTATTTTTTCAACAAAGCCTGTGCGTAACGCTCCACAGGGGCAAATTCATCTCTCAAGGGAGGAACATCGGCGGCGAGTTTCCCAAGAACACGCGTACGAAGCATATCTTGCACTGCAGCGGAAAATTTCACGTATTGCGTTTGATCTTCCACAAGTTTTTGCACAACGGCATTATCTTCAGGCAGAGCCAAGGCCATGAAATTCTGCACTTCATGGGGGGCTTTTTGCGGGTCTATGGAAAATATATAGACATGTTTGAAAGAAGATTTTAAAGCGCCTGTAATGCTTTGTAAAATATAGCTATCTTCGCCTTCAAAAGCTGAGATGATATTCATAAGGATAGCACCATCATCATTGACGGCGCGGCGCAAGGAGGCAGCAGCCTCCACAGTGCCCATGTGAAAAGGTACAGAATAGTGTGAATTAAACACATCCACCAAGACTAAATCATAGCGTTCTGTATTGGTGGTGAGGTGACGGCGTGCGTCTTCATGAAAAATGCGCATGCGAGTGTCTTCTTTGAGGCCAAAGGATTCTTTAGCTAGCTTGGTCATACCTGCGTCCAGCTCTACCACGTCAAGGCGCAATTGCCCTCCGTCAAGGCCGCCGTGCCCAGCCAAAAGCCATTTTGGCACAGAATAACCGCCACCGCCTAGCATAAGAACCTTATGTGCTTTAGGAAAAAGTACCGTTCCCAGCGCATAATATTTAGTGTAATCGAAAAGGAGTTCGTCGGGTTTATCTAAATAGGTACCCGATTGCGCATAGCCGGGATCTGTAGCCATGAGGCGAATGGGGCGTTTTTCTTCATTATAACCTTGGCTAATGCGAATGCTATTGTACGGTGTTTCCACGGGAGGTGGTGTGCCATGGGCGCGCATGGACTCTTCCATCTGTCCGTTAATAAAACCTATGATGGGAATGAAGAAGAGCAAAAGCGTTGTTGCAACATTTTGTGCTTTGGCACCTTTACTGGTGATGCCCACCAATAACGATAAAAGCAGCATGGCTGCCGCGGTACCCAGTAAAATATGTGTGCTGGAAAAAAAGGAGATGAGCACAAAACCGCCCAAAAAGGTACCAAGGATGCTACCGGTGGTGGAAAGGGCATACAAACGCCCCACCGTGGCGCCGGAAGTGGATATATCAGCCAGACGCAAGCGTATAATGTAGGGGGATACCATGCCAAAAGCCAGAGCTGGCAAAGCAAAAAGACATAAAGCAGCCACCACAGCAGAAAGATAAATATTGTCAATGGAACTAGTGATGCTCATACCCACAAAGCGATGCGCCAAGGCTGTAAGTGCAGAGCCCAGTCCCGCCCCTGCTAAAATGCGCGCTAGAATAAGGGGAGAAAGCTTTTTATCGGCAAGGCGTCCGCCCATGAAAGCCCCTACGGCTAAACAGGCCAAAACCACGCCAATAAGACTTGTCCATACGATAACGGATGTTCCTAAATGCGGTGCCATGACGCGGGCACCCACCATTTCTAAAACCATAATCAATGCGCCGCTGGCAAATATGACAAATTCTAACATGATGACCTTTTTGAATGCTTATAGTGTTGTGTTTGAGTGAAATTTTTTTGTGAAAGTTATGATTATATCACAACATATACATTATAGTAAAAACAAAGGGGAGGGTATGGCCTTTTCGGCTTTGCCTCCCCAATGTTTTTATAAAAGGTAAAATTAAAACAGTCCTGATACCTTGCCCGTAGCCGTGTCCACATCAATATTGCGGAAAGATGGGGCAGAGCCTGTACCCGGCATGAGCATAATGTCGCCAGCCACAGGGGCTACAAGACCAGCACCGCCAAAGTGTAGCATATCACGAATATACAATTTCCAGCGTTCAGGCACCCCTTTTTTGCTGGGAATATCTGAAAGGGAGTATTGTGTTTTTACCATACACACGCCTAATTCATGAGCGTCGGGTAAGGCTTGTAAAGCTGTGAGCTTGGTGCGGGCTTCTTGTGAGTATTCCACACCTTCGGCACCGTAAACTTCCCAAGCTATGCGCTCAATACGCTCACAAAAGGAAGTGGTATCGTCATAAAGATAACGGAAGTTAGCTGGTTCTGCGCAAGCATCCATAACGGCATCTGCCAGCTCTACTGCACCATCACCCCCATGTTCCCAATGAGTGGAAAGCGCCACGCGCGCACCTGCTTTTTCGCAAATTTCACGCACTTTGGCAATTTCAGCTTCCGTATCAGTGGCAAAAGCATTAATGCACACCACAGCTGGTATGCCAGAACTTTTAACAATATTGATATGATGTAAAAGATTGGAGCAGCCGCGTTCCACGGCACCCACATCTTCTTGCTTATAAGCATCGGGTAAGGGGCGTCCTGGAGCAGGAGAAGGAATACCACCATGATTTTTCAATGCACGAATGGTGGCCACAATGACGGCGGCATCGGGTGTAAGGCCGCTGGCGCGGCACTTGAGGTTCCAAAACTTCTCATAGCCAATATCAGAACCAAAACCAGCTTCAGTAATATGATATTCACTGCATTTAAGGCCAATATAGTCTGCAATAACAGAGCTTTGCCCCAAGGCAATATTGGCAAAAGGCCCGGCATGTACTAAGACGGGTTGCCCTTCCATGGTTTGAATAAGATTAGGCTTAACGGCTTCCACCATCCACGCTGTCATAGCACCGGCCACACGCAAATCTTCTGTGGTAACAGGATTTCCTGCATGGTCATAGGCCATGATAATTTTACCCATACGCGCACGTAAATCTGCTAAGTCTTTGCTGATAGATAATATGGCCATAACTTCTGAAGCCACAGCAATATCAAAATGCGATTGCATCATAAAGCCGTTGCGATTACTGCCATTGTCTATACCAATGATGATATTACGCAAGGCTTGGCAACAAAAATCCATGACCCAACCCGTGCTAATGCGTGTGGGGTCTATATCAAGGCGTTTCATGCCTGAGAGCTGTTCTAGCTTGGCGTCATCATAATTACGCTCATGTTGCATGCGTGCAGTAAGCGCCGTCATGGAAAGGTTATGCGCATTCATGACGGCATTAATGTCACCGGTAAAGCCCAGCGAATAGGGGGTGAGAGGAATGCATTGTGATAGACCTCCCCCTGCTGCTGAACCCTTAACACCCATGGTGGGGCCGCCGGAAGGTTGGCGAATGGCAGCAGAGGCACGTTTACCACGTTTACCAAAGCCTTGAGTAAGGCCAATGGTGGTGGTGGATTTGCCTTCCCCCAAGGGAGTGGGGGTAATGGCGGTGACAATAATATATTTTCCTTTGGGGGCATCTTTAAGGCGAGTGAGTACTTTTTGGTAATCAATTTTCCCCATATGATGTCCATAGGGGAGAAGCTCTTGCTCTTCAAGGCCCATCTCTTGTGCAATGCGTGTGATGTGCGGCATACGGCTTTCAGCATCTGCTGCAAGCTCCCAATCTGCATGCTTAGTAGGATCTAGGGGCATAAAGTTACCTCGCGATATATGTTAAGAATTAACCAAATTGGTCAGTTTTTATAGCTAAAAGAATTTTGCTAGAATACACTTTATCAAATTGTGCATCTGCTCTTACCAGCTCTGTGGCAGCAGCTTCCATTTCTTTAATGCCAGAGTGCGGACGTTCTGCAATCATAGAGCTAAAAGCGTCTACCACTGCGCACATTCTCCCAAATTTGCTGATTTGATCGCCCTTAGAGCCTTGGGGATAGCCTGAGCCATCTAATCTTTCATGGTGTTCCATCATACAGCAAGCCAATTCATTAAAAGCTAAATCAAGTTTTTGCATGATTTTAAAGCTCATGATGGGGTGCGCGCGCACCTTTGCTTGGTCTTCACCACTAAGCTTGGTTGTTCTTTGTAAGATAAAGAAGGGAATTTTCACCATGCCAATGTCATGTAAGAGAAAGGCAAGGGCTACTTTATCAAAGCCACGGCGTGTAATATTGTTTTCGCTTTCACTTTCAAACCAAAGCCAGCACCCGATAATCATGGATATAAAAGCATGGTTTGCATGCGTGTATTCGCGCGGTAGACGACGTAAAAAAACTTTAATTCTATGTTTATCTTGCCAAATCCACTCGGTAAAAGCCATGAGCGCTTCATACAATGGATTAAAAGCTGCTTTTACCGGACTTTCACCAAAAGTGGTAAAATGCGTTGTTATGGAACGAATGCAGAGGTCAGCTACTTCTGCATTGGTAAGGTGTGGGTCTTGCAAAATAAGATCTAACTGTTTGATAATATGCTCAGAGTAGACAGGAAAGTCTGAGCGAGAAACAAAAAGCATGCCTTCGCTACAAAGGGTATGTACTTCTTCAACTTGTTCATTGGTCAATCTTTGGTCTGGGCGGCTATAGGGCTGCAAAACGCCAATTTCCTCTTTGAAAACAAAGAGGTTTATGGGGAGTCTATATTTGGGAAAAGACCCTAAAACTTCTGAGCCAATTTGATAGTACTGCTCAGAAACGTCTGTAGGGACTTGCGTAGATTTTTTACGTGCCATGTTTACTTCCAGAATACTTTTACGAGGTTGGTACCACGAGGTCTGCCGCCTTTTTGAGGTTGACCGGCAGTTATAACCATACGTTCATCATTGTGGAAAGTAGCATTATTTAAAATAAAGTTTTCGCAGCGCATGGTGTGGCTTGTTTCATTGTTGGGGTCGGCAATATAAATGGGAATAACGCCCCAAGAAAAGTTTAGCGCTTTAAGAGCTTCTTTTTCAGGGGTGAGGCCATAGACTTGTTGTGGTGGACGACAAGCTGCAATTTGTCTTGCAGAAGAGCCACTCATGCTGTGTGATACAATGGCTACAGCTTTAGATTTTTGTGCCAAAAGACAAGCGGAATACGCTAAAAACTCAGCAATACCTTTTTCAGCAGAGGGTTCTTTTAATTTATGTCTTTCTGTGATGAGGGCTTCAGCTTGCTTTGTGATTTCACGCATATAGGCCACTGTTTCCACAGGATAATTACCCATGGCGGTTTCTTCAGAAAGCATAACGCAATCTGCCCCGTCAAGCACAGCATTGGCCACGTCGGTGGTTTCTGCGCGGGTGGGGGCTGGGCTGTTCATCATGGAAAGGAGCATTTGCGTAGCAACAATAACAGGTTTTGCGGCCTTATTGCACGCACGAATGATGTGTTTTTGAATGGAAGGTAATTTAGGCAGTGGGCATTCTACACCAAGGTCACCACGCGCCACCATAACAATATCAGCCTCACGCAAGATTTCATCAAGCCTATCTACAGCGCCTTGACGCTCAAGTTTAACCACCACAGGAATGTTTTTCCCTGCTGCTAAAATGATATTTTTTGTGTCAATGACATCTTCAGGGGTTTGCACATAGGATATGGCTACGGCATCTATACCTAAAATAAGGCCTTGGGCAAGGTCTACGCGGTCTTTTTCAGTGAGGGCGGGCACCTTAGTAGCTTTGCCGGGTAAGGCAAGTCCCTTACGTGAAGTAATAATACCACTATTATGCGCCTCAAGAACAATGAGATTGTCGGGGCGTCTTTCAACCACGTGGAATTGTAAACCGCCGTCGGCAAGTACAAGACGGTCTCCAGGGACAAGGCTTTCCATGATGACCGCATGGTCAAAGGGAAGATAGGGCATGTCAGTGCAATAGCAATCGGCGGGTCCTAAGAGCATACGCATACCCTTAGAAGCTGTAATGCTTGGTTCATCTTTTAGGATACCAAGACGAATTTTAGGGCCTGAAAGGTCTTGCATAATGGTGAGAGGAATATTTGTTTCGTCTTCTACTTCTCTAATATATTTAATAATATCAATGAATTTAGAAGCGTCACCATGGGAAAAATTTAAACGAAAAATGCGCACACCTGCGAGAGCAAGCTCCATTATTTTTTCTTTGGAATTGGAAGCAGGACCAATAGTGGCAATAATTTTTGTTTTCATAACTTTTCCTATGTAGTTTATGAGTTTAATGTGTTTTACATATCGCGCAAAACCCCCGCCGTACACGTAAATTTTTATTGGGGCTGAGGGGGAATTTGGAGAAAATGTAAAGTCTTTATCTTTCTCTAAAGAATATATGTAAATTTTTTTCTTTTCAAGTAATTTGTGAATGTCTTTAAAAAAACTTTTTGCCAAAGCATGTAAAGTTTCGTCCAAAAAATGCCGCAACATATGACCTAAGAGACATGCTTTACCACTAAATGATAGTAAAACGCTATGAAATATCTTGTTTTTATTAATATGCTGTAAATATTAACTATTTTGCAATGATGATTCTTGTTTCTGATTAGAGACAAAGATTTTGCCGTGTTGACAGGTGGGAATTTGTGGGGCATAAAGGGAAAAAAGTGGGAAACAGTGGTAGAAGGTGGGTATGGTAGAATTCAAGAGTTCCTATAGAAGTCTTGATGCAAAAGGGCGTCTTATGCTCCCTGTAGAATACAGGGAGACACTTGCCGCATGCTCAGCTTCGGGGGGCTTTGTACTAACGCTCATCTATGACAAGCTTGTGGCGTATATGCCAGAGCAATGGCAAGACATTCGCACTCAGCTTTCTTCTATCAAAAACCCCTCTAAAACGCTAAGTAATTTTATTAGTAAAACTTTAGGTTTGGCTGAAGAACTTATTCCTGACGCTCAAGGGCGTGTACGCATACCACAACCACTTATGCGTGCGGGAAAACTTTCTAAAGATATAGTGCTGGTAGGTTTAAATTCCAAGTTTGAAATTTGGGATCAAGAGCTTTTTGAAGCACTTGAAATTGAGAATGTTTCTGATGATTTAGCAAGCCATAATGTTTCATTTTAACGGGTAAAAGGTGACCGTCGTGAGTGATATTGCGCAAAAAACGCATGATACGGCACATGTGCCTGTATTAGTAAAAGAAGTGCTGGAAGCGCTGGAACCTAAAGCCGGTGGTCGCTATTTAGATGGCACATTGGGTCTTGGTGGGCATAGTCTTGCCCTGTTACAGCATGTGGCGGCTCAAGGGGGAACGGCTCAGCTGTGCGGCTTGGATAGAGATACCCATGCTTTAGAAAGAGCTCGCAGTACCTTGGCACCTTTTGGTGACAATGTGCACTATTTCCATACACAGTATAGCCAATTTGAAGAAGCATTAGACGAGCTTGGCTGGGATAAAATTGACGGTGCGCTCATAGATATAGGTGTTTCTTCCATGCAGATTGATATGGCAGAACGCGGTTTTAGTTTTCAGTCTGATGGGCCTTTGGATATGCGCATGAACCAAGACGCACATGAATCGGCTTGGCATTTGGTTAATAGAGAACGCTTTGAAGTGCTTAAAGAGCATTTACAGCGTTTAAGTGAAGACCCGCAAGCGGGGCGTATTGCCAGAGCCATAGTGGATGCAAGGCAAAAAAAGACCATTGATACCACGTCGGAACTGGCTAATATTGTTTATAATGCCTATCCTCCGGCATGGCGCGCCAAATCCCGTAACCATCCGGCCACGCGTACTTTTCAAGCTTTACGTATGGTGGTCAATGATGAGCTTGGTGAATTGCAAAGATTTTTAGACGCCGTGCTACGCCGACTTAATGTGGGCGGACGTTTGGCTGTTATTTGTTTCCATTCTTTGGAAGATCGCATGGTGAAACAAAGCATGCGTTATTGGGCTGAAGGGTGCCGTTGTCCGCGACACATACTGCGCTGTCGTTGTGGGCATAAGCCCGAAGTGCGTATTATTCATAAAAAACCCGTAACGGCTTCGGATGAAGAATTGCGTATAAATTCACGTGCCAGCAGTGCAAAATTACGCGCTGTAGAAAAAATTGTTGAGGCACACTAATGCTGCAAGGTGAGAAAAATGGTTGGCTCCTGTGGGTTGTCATAGGGGTTTTGTCTGCCATGATTATGACCTTGGGTTTGGTATGGATAAATATTGAGCGTACAGATACAAGCTATTTTATGACTACCATGCAGGTAGATTTGCAAGAAAAGAAAGCGCATAGAGCAAAATTAGAGGTGGAGAGAGAATATTTACTTTCACCAAGAGAGCTTGGGCGCAAAGCCAAGGAGTTGGGCTTACACCCTCCTAAACCTGGGCAAATACGTTGGCGTAATGATATATAGGTGAGCAATGATGTTTTTTAAAACAAAAGCAAAGAATAAACGTGAAAGCACAAGATTGCAAGGTCGTGTTCAGGGACGCACGCTCAGTCGTGGCTCTGGCACGTCTTCTACTTTGGGCACAAGATCACGCTCACCCCGCGCCGCAGCAAGAACGCAAAAAAATACGCAAAAAGAGCGCACTTCCTTTGCTTGGGTACATAACACGCGCGCGTATTTAGCACAGGTAAATTGGGGGCTTTTTCGCATAAAGCTTGTGGTGAGCATGTTTGTGCTCTTGTGGGTAGGCCTTTGGGGGCGTGCTTGGTATGTGCAGGTTTTAGAAGGGCCACGTCTGGCAGATAAAGCTTCGCGCCAATATATGAGCTCCGTTTTGGTTACCGGCAAGCGCGGTTCCATATTAGATCGTAATGGGCAAGTGTTAGCACGTTCGGTGGAAAGTCGCTCCATATACATTCGCCCGCAAGATGTGAAGGATACCAAGGGAACAGCAGCTACTTTGTCATCACTTTTGCATATGCCGGCAGATAAAATAGAAGAGCAGTTACTTAAAAAGTCACGTAAATTTATTTGGTTGGCGCGCAAGGTGGATGATCGTACAGCGCAAGCAGTACAAGAGGCCAAATTGGCCGGCATTGGCTTATCCAAAGAGTACAATCGTGTGTACCCTTTTAAGCAAATGGCCGGGCATTTATTGGGCTTTGTGGGCGTGGATGATCAAGGTCTTGAGGGTATTGAACGCGCTTTTGATGCAGATTTAGCCGCTGTGGCCGCACGACGCACCGTACAGCGTGACGCCTTGGGACGCCGTTTCTTTTTACAAGCTGAAGGTCAAAGTGAGCCTGTGGGTAAAACCATACAGCTTACTTTAGATTCACAAATGCAGTTTTTTGCAGAAGAAGCCATCACCAAGGCTGTGGAAACATATGGCGCCGCTTGGGGCGGTGTTTTGGTGGTGGATGTGGAGAATGGGGACATCATGGCATGGGCACAATATCCTTTTTTTAATCCCAATGCCTATAGGTCTTATTCACCTAGCCAATATAGGAATCGCCTTGCCACCGATGCTTTAGAGCCCGGCTCCACCATTAAGCCTTTTCTGGTAGCGGCAGCTTTGCAGCAAGGTATAGTGAATAAAGATAGTGTGTTCTTTTGTGAAAATGGGCGCTGGAGAACAAAAAATATAACCATTCGTGATACTTCTGTGCGTGGAGATCTTACTGTTTCTGAAATTTTACGCTATTCCAGTAATATAGGTGTGGCGAAAATCGGCAGGGAATTGGGCGCAACAACGTATTATAGATATTTAACAAAATTAGGTTTTGGAGAGCGTACCGTGGTGCCTGTGGCAGAGCATAAAGGTATTTTGCGTGACCCTAAACAGTGGGCTGAGGTGGATCTTTTAAGCACGTCTTTTGGGCAAAGTCTTTCGGTGACGGGTCTACAAATGGCGCAAGCGTACCTCACTCTTATTAACGATGGTGTGTATAAGCCTTTACGTCTTGTTGTGAACGATACAGTAGAAACACCCAAAACGTATCGCGTTTTTAGAAAAGACGTGGCTCAGACTGTGGTGAGAATGTTACAAGACGTGGTGGAAGAAGACGGTAGCGGAAAAAGAGCGCGCATTGCAGGTACCAAGGTTGCCGGAAAAACAGGCACAGCGCAAAAGGCAGATAAAGCCACCGGCGCTTATGGAGATGGACGCATGGCCTCTTTTGTGGGCTTTGCCCCTGCGGATAAACCACGTTATCTAACCTTGGTTATGGTGGATGAACCTACCAAAAACCAATATGGCGGTGTGGTGGCAGCTCCAGTGTTCCAAGAAGTAACGCATATGGCGCTTATGTATGACGGGCAATTGCCTGATGTGGTTTTTGCTGATGGCTCCTCTGTTATAAAGCGTGGTGCAGAATTTGACGCCACGGCGCGGGGCTTTAAAATGTCACGAGCACCGGGGCCGCTTTTTGCCATGACTCGCTTACATGAAATTAAACGTACGGCGCCGTATAATACTTTGCCAGGGCAAGAGAGTAAGGCCGCTTCGGTGGTGCCCAATGTGGTGGGAAAAACAGTGCGCAACGCAGTGGAACTTTTTGCGCGTGGTGGCATTGTGCCAGTATTGCGTGGCGATGGACAGCGTGTGGTGCAACAGAGCCCCAAGGCCGGTACGGCATGGCCTCTTGATGCCAATGGGGAATATTACCTTCAGCTTTCGGAGAATTAAAATGCAATTTCAAGACCTTCTTCATATAGCACGTCAAGGTAAACATGCCGTGACAGCGGACTCTCGTAAGGTACAAGAGGGATCTATTTTTGTGGCTATCTCTGGAGCACAAGAGGACGGCGCGCACTATATTACAGCTGCTGTGCAAGCTGGTGCGGCTTATGTGGTCTGCACCGATGCAGCGGCGCAAGCTCAAAAAATGGCACCTGCTACGGTGACTTTTGTGGTGCATGAAAACCCACGCACAGCGCAATGGCAATTGGCTTCAGCGCATGCGCAAACGGAAAATATTTGGCAAGATATGCAGGTGATTGGTGTTACTGGCACCAATGGAAAAACCACATCGGCATACTTACTAGAGCATTTATTCATAAGCTTGGGCAAAAAAGTGGGTGTCATGGGCACGGTGAGTTATCGCTGGCCGGGGCATGAAGAAGTGGCGCCGCTAACAACACCTGATAGCATTACTGTGCATACCAAGTTGGCGCAAATGCATGCGGCTGGGGTGCAAGTGGTGATTATGGAAGTCTCATCCCATGCTTTAGAGCAAGAGCGTGTGGGCGGTGTTATTTTTTCCGGCGCAGTTTTTAGTAATTTGACGCAAGATCATTTGGATTATCATAAAGATATGCAAAGCTATTTTGACGCCAAAGCCTTACTCTTTACGCATTATGACAGTGCGGAAAAAGCCCTTGCCGTAAATATTGATGATGCATGGGGAAGACAATTAGCCGCGCGTGTAGAAGGTAAAAGCTTGGGATATACCTTTGCTTTGCAAAGTGGCGCAGAGCCTTGTCGTGCTAAAAATCATGTGCAGGGTGAAATTTGCGCCATGTCCACCAAGGGTTTGCATTTGAAAATGCACCTTGAGAGTGACCAAGGCTCACAAACATGGGAATTACATTCACCATTGGTGGGGGCTTTTAACGCTTCCAATCTTTTGGCAGTGCAAAGCATAGCTTTGGGAATGGGCGTCCGTGTGGATGACTTACAATGCTTGGCAGATTTTTATGGCGTTTGCGGACGTCTTGAGCGTGTAAAAAATGCTGAAAACCTAGATGTTTTTGTGGATTATGCGCATACGCCCGATGCTTTGACCAATGTATTACAAGCATTACAAGGGGCAGGGTTTACAAAAGTGATTACGGTTTTTGGATGCGGTGGTAATAGAGATAGAAGCAAACGTCCCCTCATGGGCGCTGCCGTGGGAGCCTTATCTCAGGTAGCGGTGCTTACCTCTGACAATCCACGCAAGGAAGAGCCCCAAGCCATTTTACAAGACGTACTCCCCGGTTTGCAGCAAGGAAATGCAGAAATTTTTGTGGAAGTAGATCGCCGTTTAGCCACACAAAAGGCCTTGGATCTTTTACGTATGGCAGTACAGCAAGGGGAACACGCCGCGGTGCTCATAGCCGGTAAAGGGCATGAAGATTATCAAATTATTGGCGATGTAAAATACCCTTATAGTGACCAAAAAACAGTACAGGAGCTCACAGCATGCGCGTAAGCTTGTCACATATGGTGTCCATGTTGGGCGCCGCTTGCCTGCAAGTTTTGCATGGGGATGAGCAAGAAAGCATAGTGGTTTCTTCCGTGTGCCGCGACACTAAGGACGTGTGCGCAGGGGCAGTATTTGTGTGCATTGAGGGCGCAAGGGTAGATGGACATACTTTTGCGGCGCAAGCTGTAGCCTCGGGGGCTGTGGCTTTGTTGGTAGCACGACCTTTGGAAGATGTCTCTGTACCACAAGTGGTGGTGGCTGATACTGTGGAAGCTTTGGGCGTTTTGGCTCAGGCATGGCGTGTTGCTTTTGCGGGGCAAGTGGTGGCGGTGACCGGTAGTGCCGGCAAAACCACAGTGAAAGAAGTTTTAGCTTATATTTTAGTGGCCTCTGGTAAGAAAGTTGCTCGTAATATATTAAATTTTAATAATCAAATAGGCATGCCTCTCTCTGTACTTGCCAGCACAGGTGAAGAAGATGTGTGGGTTATGGAAACAGGCATAAGTCAGCCTCACGACATGGATGTATTGGGTGCCATATTGCAGCCCCATGTGGCTTTAGTGTTAAATGTGGGTACAGCACATACCGAAGGCCTTGGCGAAAAAGGTGTGGCTTTTCACAAAAGTAGACTTTTTGCGCATGTGGTACCTCAAAAGAACGGCGCCGCCGCTCAAGCTTTTGCCAGTGCCGATTATCCAGACCTGTACGCAGAAGCGCAAGCCGTGTTTCCGTCAGTAACGTATTTCTCTGCAGAAAACGCAGCCCAAGCAAGGTATACAGCCAGCTATATGGGACGCAGTCAGGGAAAAGGCAAATACGCTGTTCGTAAACAATTGGATGCCAGTGGTGGCAGTCAACGATTTGAAATTTTAGCTCCATTTTTCGGTGCGTATGGTGCGGAAAATGTAGCAGCCATAGTGGCTGTGGCAGAAGCTTTGGGGCTGGATGTCTTACAAATCCAGCAAGGTTTTATGCAAGCACAATTGCCACAACAACGCTTTGATGTGCAAAAAGTGGGCGCATGGCACATAGTGGATGATAGCTATAATGCCAATCCTCTTTCCATGAAGCGCATGCTTTTGGCCACAGTGGACATGGCTCAGGCTGAAAACTTACCATGCTATGCCGTTTTGGGTGCCATGGGTGAATTGGGTGATGCTGCCAAAAGTGAGCATGTAGAATTAGGTAAGGTGCTGGCCGGCACAGGTATTCAAGATATTTTTTGGGCAGGAGATTTTGGCTCTGAGGTTTTACAAGGACTTGAGGCAGAAAACTTTGGCGGCTCTTTTATTCAGGTGAAAAATGTAGCTAATTTTACGCATCATTGGGGAAAACGTGAATTACAAGCAGGTTTTGTGCTTTGTAAGGGATCTCGTTCCAATAAATTAGAAGAATTAGTCACTATTATACATATTCACGCACAAAAAACCGTGCCCACGTCAGCGGAGAGCGCGCATGTTATATAATTTATTGGTGCCGTGGGCTACAGAATTCGCCGCGCTTAACGTATTTCGCTACATCACCTTTCGTGCTGCATGGGCCTTGGTGACGGCCTTACTTATTTCCATTGTGGTGGGGCCAGCCTTTATACGTTGGTTACGCCGCTTAAAATTTGGTCAGCCCATACATGAGGATGTGACAGCGCATATTTCCAAAGCCGGAACCCCCACCATGGGCGGCTTGCTTATTATATTCTCCTTGGTGGTTTCATGCTTATTATGGGGAGATTTGCGTAATATTTACCTTTGGTTAGTCCTTTTTGTCTTTGTAGGCTTTGGCTTAGTGGGCTTTGTGGATGATTATGTAAAAATTCGCAGTAAGAAAAATAATGGCATTAGCCCCATGACTAAAGTGTTGGGGCAAGTGTTGGTAGCGGGTGTGGCTGTGAGTATTTTAGTTATGCAGCCAGATTTTAGCACTACCTTAGCCATTCCGTTTTTTAAGAATTTAAATCCCGATATAGGGTGGTGGTATGTGCCCTTTGCCGTCATTATCATGGTGGGTGCTTCCAATGGTGTTAATCTTACCGATGGTTTAGATGGCCTAGCCATAGGGCCCACCATAGTGGCTGCCGCAGTGTTGTCTGTATTTATCTATGTGACAGGCAATGTGAAGTTTTCAGAATACTTGCTGGTGCCCTATATGGCCGGCATAGGCGAAGTGACGGTGTTTTCAGCGGCTTTGGTGGGCGCAGGCTTGGGCTTTTTGTGGTACAATGCTTACCCCGCACAAGTATTTATGGGCGATGTGGGATCCCTTGCTTTGGGCGGCGGTTTAGGTTTTTTAGCCATGCTGTGTAAGCAGGAACTTTTATTGGTGGTTGTAGGCGGGCTTTTTGTAGTGGAAACACTGTCTGTCATCTTACAAGTGGGATATTTTAAGTGGAGCGGTGGCAAAAGAATTTTCCGCATGGCGCCCTTACATCATCACTTTGAGTTGAAGGGCATACCCGAATCAAAAATCATTATTCGTTTTTGGATAACCTCAGTGCTTTTGGGTTTTGTGGCACTGTCTGTGTTGAAACTTCGCTAAAAGGAAAGGTTTATGTCCATGCCATTAACAACATCTCTTAAATATACATCCATGCCTGTTCTTACAGGCAAAAGTGCTGTGGTTTTAGGTGCGGGACGCTCTGGCATGGCTGCGGCACGTTTATTAGTGGCACAAGGCGTACAAACCACTGTTATAGAAAGTAATAGCGCGCAAATATATGCAGACTTTCGCGCTGAGGTGGAAGAGCGAGGCGTAACCATCATTTGTGATGTGCATAAAGCGGAGCATTTTGTGGGTAAGGATTTTATCATTCCAAGCCCTGGTATCCCCATTGCTTCTTTACAACCTCTTTTACCTACGCAAGGGCAGATACCGGAAATTCTATCTGAAATGGAACTGGCTTGGCGTCATCTTACCGGTGAGCCCACCATTGCTGTCACCGGTACCAGCGGTAAAACCACCACGGTGTCCTTGATAGCTGCCATGCTGGAGGCAGAGGATAAGCTTATTTTCCTTGGCGGTAATATTGGCACTCCTTTGAGTGAATATATTTTGGAAGTTATTAAAACAGGCTTGCGCGCTGATGCCGTGGTTTTGGAAGTATCCAGTTTTCAATTGCAAGGCTGCACGAGTTTTAGACCACATGTGGCCATGCTCTTGAATATTACAGAAAATCACTTGGATTATCATGAAGATATGCAAGAGTATATTCAAGCGAAAATGCAACTTTTCGCCTGTCAAACACAAGAAGATTACGCCATTGTACATAGTTCATTACAATCGCTGATACAACCTTATGCCTTGCAAGCTTCAGTAGAATTTTTTGAAAAAGATGCAGAACGTTTTCCTGAGAAACAACTTTTAGGCAAGCACAATGCAGTAAATATAGAAGCCGCATGGTTGGCGGCATCTAAACTTGGCGTAAGCCTTGAAAACGCTCGTAAGGCTGTGGCGCACTTTATGCCTTTGGAACATAGATTGGAAAAAGTGCGTGAGTTACATCATGTATTGTATGTGAATGATTCCAAATGCACCACAGTGGATGCCATGCGCGTGGCTTTAGAGGCCTTTGATGCTCCCATAGTTTTATTGTGCGGCGGCAAATTTAAAGGTGGTGATTTACCTTCTTTGCTTCCTTTATTGCAAAAAAGCGTAAAGGCCGTAGTGGGGTTTGGAGCCAGCGAAAAGTATTTTGTTGAAGCTTGGAAAGATGCCGTGCCCATGACGTGGTTTGCCACCATGGAAGCTGCCATAAAACAGGCGCAAACCATAGCCCATGTGGGTGATGTGGTTCTTTTGGCACCGGCAACGTCTTCTTTTGATTTGTATATAAATTACATGCAACGTGGAGAAGATTTTAAAGCCTTGGTGGAGGCCTTAGACTAATGGGCGTATTGGAACAATTGCAAGGTAAACAAGGCCATAGCAGAAAAAATAAAAGCACAAAGCCTGAGGTGAAAAAAAGCTCAGAGCCTAAAGCCAATGCTGTGCAAAGATTTTCTTCTAAAATGGGCGGCATATCCCAATTGGGGCAGTACGATTGGTGGTTTTTTGCTTTGTTTCTTGTGCTCTTAGGCATAGGGCTCATTATGGTTCTCTCCGCCAGTGGTGTGGTAGCAGAAAGAATTAATGGCGATAAATATTACTTTTTTAAGCGCCAAGTGCTTTTTGCAGGTTTTGGTGGTTTTGTATTTTGGCTAGCTGCTATGATGCCGCGCCAAACATTATATAAGTTACAGTATCCCGGTTTGTTTTTGGCTTTTGTACTGCTTTTTCTTACGCTTACACCTTTGGCGCCCACCATTAATGGAGCGTCACGTTGGTTGCAATTAGGTGGTTTTTCTTTGCAACCCATGGAATTTGTTAAAATAGCCTTGGTGTTTTATTTAGCGTATTTTATGAGCAGTAAGCAAAACCACATAAAAACCTTCATGCGCGGGGTGGTGCCACCCTTTTTTGTCACGGGGGTATTGTGCTTTTTACTGCTACTACAACCGGACTTTGGTAGTGCTGTGGTTTTGGCTGCTTTGCTCTTTTTCATGTGCATAGCAGGGGGAACTCGTTTTATTTATTTGTTTATTTCTGTATCCATAGCTGTGGCGGGTGCAACATATTTAGCCATATCTGCCCCTTATCGCATGCGTCGTCTTACCGCATTTCTTGATCCATTCAAGGATGCACAAGATACGGGCTATCAGCTGGTACAGTCATTATACGCTTTAGGTTCCGGTGGTTTTTGGGGTGTGGGCGTTGGCGCAAGTAAACAAAAAATGTTTTATCTGCCAGAAGCGCATAACGACTTTATCATGGCTGTTTTGGGCGAAGAAATGGGTTTTGTGGGTATAACTTTGGTTATGACTTTATTTGCTCTTTTCTTCTGGCGTTGTTTTCGCATTGTAGTACGCCAGAAAGATTTACGTGATCGCCTTACAGCTTTTGGCTTAACACTTATTGTGGCATTGGGCGCTATTTTGAATCTTGCCGTTATTATGGGCGCGGCACCTCCCAAGGGAGTACCCATGCCCTTATTGTCTTACGGTGGGTCTAGCTTAGTGGCAACCATGCTTTGTCTTGGTTTACTTATGAACTTTTCACGCACGGCTCAAACTCCTACAGAAGTAAAAGGAGAGCCCCGTGCCACGAAAAAGAACGAAATGGGCGCTGGCTATGTTCCGCGACCAGTTACGGCATAGGCGGAAATGATGCAAAGAGTTTTACTGACCACAGGAGGCACAGGGGGGCATATCTTTCCGGCTTTGGCTGTGGCTGAGGTATTGCGTGCTACATTTCCCCAGTGTGAAATTTTATTCATGGGCTCAGAATATGGCCCAGAAAAAGCATTGGTGAGCAAAGCAGGAATAGCTTTTGAAGGCTTGGCAGTACGCGGTCTTATGGGGCGCGGCATGAAAGCTTTTGCAGCGGGCTTTGCCATGATGCGTGCAATTTTGCAAGCGCGGCGCAAAGTTAAAGAATTCAGGCCTGATGTGGCCATTGGCTTTGGAGGGTACGCCGCGTTTGCACCATTATTGGCTGCAAAATTATGCAAAGTTCCCACAGCGTTGCACGAACAAAATGCTGTGGTGGGTGTAAGTAATAAAGTGCTGGGGGCTTTGGTGGATAAAGTGTTTTTATCCATGCCGCTGGCCAGTAAGGATAGCGGTGCAAAACAAGCTTTTGCCACCCATAAAAGCGTACTTACAGGAAATCCCGTGCGGGCAGCTGTGGCAGCCATAGGTGAAAAAGAGCATGATTTTACAGGAAAAAATCTGCTCGTGGTGGGAGGCTCTCAAGGGGCTAAAGCTATAAATTCCTTGCTTATGGAATATGCGCAAAGATTGGAAGCTCAAGGTATTACAGTGCGCCATCAAACGGGTAGTAATGATTATGCCCGTGTGCAACAGGCCTATACCAAGTTTGGCGTGCAGCAGATACAAGCACAAGCTTTTATTGATGATATGGCTGAAGCTTATGCGTGGGCAGATGTGGTATTGTGTCGTTCCGGTGCCTCCACAGTGGCGGAATTGGCAGCAGCAGGGCGCGGAGCAATTTTTGTGCCCTTTCCACATGCCACCCATGATCATCAAACGTATAATGCACGCTTGTTGGCAGACTTTGGCGCCGCAAAGGTTTTTGCAGAAAAGGATATGCAGGCACAGGGAATTATGGAAGAGGTAATGGTTTTGCTGCAAGATGCGCAAGCCTTAGAAAATATGGCAAAAAATGCCAAGGCGCAGGGTCGTGTTCATGCGGCACAAGATATAGTGAACCAATTGCAAAAGCTAGCACAATGCTAAAGGTGGGAAGGTAACATGGGTGAGCATATGCAGAAAATTCGTGGCATTCACATGGTGGGCATTGGGGGGTCAGGCATGAGCGGCATTGCTGAGGTTTTGTTAAACCTTGGCTATAAAGTCTATGGTTCAGACCAAAGCAATTCTGCTACGGTGCAACGTTTGCGTCAATTGGGAGCAGAGATTTATCAAGGCCATGCAGAGGAGCATGTGGGAGACGTTCAGGTTTTGGTGCGCTCCACAGCCATTAATGATGAAAACCCTGAAATAAAAGCAGCAAGAGCAAGGAATATTTCAATTATCCCTCGTGCCGAAATGTTGGCTGAGCTTATGCGCTTGCGTCAGGGTATAGCCATTGCCGGAACGCATGGCAAAACCACCACCACATCCTTGACAGCCACTATTTTTGATGCGGCAGGTCAAGACCCCACTGTGATTATAGGGGGCTTACTCAATGCTTATGGGGCCAATGCAAGACTAGGGCAAGGGGAATATCTTATTGCTGAAGCCGATGAGTCGGATGGATCTTTTTTATGTCTTTTCCCCATTATCAATGTGGTGACCAATGTGGATTTAGATCATGTGGATTTTTATACAGGCGGCATAGATGCTGTAGATAATGCCTTCATATCGTTTATGAATAAAGTTCCATTTTATGGGCGAAATATTGTATGCGGTGATGATTCCGGCGTACAAAGACTTTTGCCCCATGTGAAAAGACCTGTGCTTACCTATGGTTTTGGTGAAGAAAATGCGCTGCGCGCCGTGGTACTTTCACGCGGAAAAAAAAGCCAATTTGAAGTGTTTTTATATGGGGAAAGCCTTGGGGTAATGGAATTGACACAGCCTGGTAATCATAATGTACTTAACGCTTTAGCTTCCATTGGCGTGGCCTTGGAAGTGGGGCTGAGTGCTGAAGATTGTCGCAAAGGCTTACGTCGCTTCGATGGAGTGGGACGCCGCTTTGAGTATAAAGGCGAAAAAAATGGCATAACTGTTATAGATGACTATGGACATCACCCCATTGAGATTGCAGCCACGTTGGCCACTGCAAAGCAGGCCTATCCCAGCAGTCGTATTGTGGTGGCATTTCAGCCGCATCGTTTTACACGTACAAAGGCTTTTTTTGGAGAATTTTGTAAATCCTTCGAGGAAGTGGATAAGCTTTTTTTGAGTGAAGTTTACGCTGCCTCAGAAAAGCCCATACCCGGTGTAAGTGGGCAAAGTTTAGCGCAAGGTGTGCGCCAAGTGAGCGCGGTGGATGTGAGTTATTGTCAAGATTTTGATACACTTATAGCTGAAGCAGAAGCGTATTTAAAACCTGGCGATGTGTTTATTACCTTGGGTGCCGGTACCATTACACGTATAGGGCCACGCTATTTAGAGAATTAATCTGCAAAAAGATGTGTAAAAAATAATTTTTACAGCTAAAAAAAAGCATCTTTAAGCAAGAATAAATGAAAATTGTGTAGGAAGAAAACAGTGCAAATTATTTACGAACCGAAATTTTCAGAAAGAACAACGTTACGCCTTGGCGGAAAAGCCATTGCCGAATTACGTTTAACTGAAGAAGAAGATATATTTGCACTGGAAAAAGAACATGCGTCTTTAGGTGGTGATATATTTATTTTAGGTGGCGGAAGTAATCTCTTGGTAAGTGATGCAGATTTGCCACTTACCATTGTACGACCATTATTTAAATTTCCACCGCGTATTATAAAAAGTGCGGAAGAAAAAGTTTGGATTTCTGTGGGTTCTGGAGTGCGTTTGCCACGTTTTTTAGGTGTGTGTGCAAAGCTAGGTTTAAGTGGATTAGAAGGTCTTTGTGGCATTCCTGGAACAGTAGGAGGAGCCATTGCTATGAATGCAGGATCCTTTGGAACGCAAACGTGTGAGCACTTAGAAAGTATTACAATATACTCTCCTGTAACTGGAATTTTACAAATAAAAAATGAAAATTTTTCTTATGGTTACAGAAAATTTACCATTGACGTATTACAAGGAATTAGTACGTGGTTTTTTGTGATTGATGCAACTTTTGTCTTGACGCAAGCAAGTATGAATGGCATTAAAAAGAAAATGTTTCAAGACTTTTTCAAGAAAAAGTCTACACAACCAGTGAGGGCTTGGAGTGCCGGTTGTGTTTTTAAAAACCCTGCTTCGGATAAAGCCGCTGGCATGCTTCTTGAAAGGTGTGGTTTTAAAGGAAAAAGCAGAGGGGGAATGGCATTTTCTTCTGTGCATGCGAACTTTCTCATTAATGAAGGGAAAGGGAGCAGTGCAGCTGCTTTTGAGCTTATAGAAGAAGCCAAGGAAAGTGTAAAAAATGCTTTTGGCATAGGGCTTGAGGCTGAGGTAAAGATAGTATGTCCTTAAGAGGAAGTAAGGGGTATGCGGGGCGTCCTTCCGCACCTACAGGGCGTAAATCTGCACGAAATAGCTATAAGAAGCCTATTGCACCTGCTAAAAAGATTTCCCTAGTTTGGCCAAAATCAGCTAAGCTGCCCAGCTTACTAAAATTGAAGAGTTTTTGGATTAGTGTACTTTGTATAGGGGCGGGTGGTGTAGTTTTAGCGGCGTTGTGTTTTGGGATACTTTTTTTGTATGACACAGCCACAAGTTCAGAATATTTTGCCACGCAGGAAATGGAAGTCATAGGTAATAAAAGACTTTCTAAGCAGATGATTCGAGATATATCTGGTGTTAAAGTGGGTGATAATTCACTGGATGTAAGTATAGCGCATATGGAACAGCTACTCTTGGAAACTCCTTGGGTGGAAACGGTTTCTGTGAAGCGCGTATTACCGGATAAGTTCATCATTACAGTAGAAGAACAATTGCCTGTATTTTGGGTGAGAAAAAATGATGTGTTATTTTATGCGGATGTGCAAGGAAATATCATCGCGCCGGTAGTAACAGAGCATTTTATGGCATTGCCTACCCTAGATGTGGAGCCGGGGTCAGAAGAGGCTTTGGCAAAGTTGGATCTTTATTTGGAAGATTTGAAAAGTGGGTATTTGCCCATAGAGTTTGGAGCCATTTCAGGAGTGCGCATTACAGCTAGTAGGGGCATGGAATTGTACCTAGATGATAGGGAGATTCTTCTTTCCATAGCCTTAGATAGCTGGAAGAAAAATTTACAGCGCCTCTCTATTACCATTGGAGACTTGGTGCGGCGCAACGAGCTTTCACAGGTGCGTGAAGTGAGAGCAACGGATGGTAATGTTTGGGTTATAAGAAATGTTTAAAATAACGGTGAAGGGCTTTTTTGGGGGGTATGGTGAGTAAATCTGAACTGATAGTAGGCTTAGACATTGGCACAACTAAAATCTGTGCTGTGGTGGGTGAGCTTAGTGATGATGGCATCATAGAAATTGTTGGTATTGGCACATGTCCTTCTACTGGTTTGCGTAAAGGGGTTGTGGTTAATATTGAGCAAACAGTGCAATCTGTTCGCAAAGCCCTTGACGAAGCAGAGCTTATGGCTGGGTGTGAAATTCACGCAGTGTATGTGGGTATAGCTGGTAGTCATATCAATAGCATAAATAGTCACGGAGTTATTGCTGTCAAGGGTGGTGAAGTTACACCACGTGATATTGAGCGTGCTTTAGATGCTGCACGAGCTGTGGCCATTCCTGCTGACCGCGAAGTAATTCATATTTTACCGCAAGAATATATTATTGACGATCAACGTGGCATTGCTGATCCTTTGGGTATGGCAGGTGTGCGCCTTGAAGTAAAGGTGCATATTGTCACGGGTGCTGTGTCATCGGCGCAAAATATTGTGCGCTCGTGTCATCGCAGTAATTTGGAAGTTGCTGATATTGCATTGGAGTCTTTAGCTTCTGCACAAGCAGTGCTTACTGGAGAAGAGCGAGAAATAGGCGTGGCCTTGGTTGATCTTGGTGGTGGCACCACAGATATTGCCATTTTTGCCAATGATGCCATTAAGCATACGGCAGTGCTAGCTCTTGGCGGGCAAAATCTCACCAATGATATAGCCTTTGGTTTGCGCACTCCCATGGCCGCAGCAGAAAAAATTAAAGTAAAATATGGTTGTGCCTTAACGGATATGGTGCGTCATAATGAAGTTATTGAGGTTCCTAGCGTGGGGGGACGCCAAGCACGTAGGCTTTCGCGTCAAGTTTTATCTGAAATATGTGAACCGCGCATGGAAGAAATTTTATACCTTGTAGACCAAACACTTATACGCTCTGGCTATAAAGACATGATAGGGGCAGGCGTTGTACTTACCGGTGGAACGGCACTTATTGAAGGGTGTCAGGAACTTGGTGAGCAGATATTTGGTTTACCAACTCGCATAGGTTATCCACGTAATGTGGGAGGACTTAAAGAGGTTGTGAATAGTCCTAAGTATGCCACTGCGGTGGGGCTTTTGCGTTATGGGGCTGAAAAGGAAAATCAAGGACAGAAAATATTTACCAACCACGAGACAACCATGTTTGAAGGCGTACTCGCTCGCATGCAGAAGTGGCTTAAAGATATTTCTTAATCAGGAACTTGAAGGAAGGAGAGGCGTATGGAACTTTTTGATTTTGAACCATCAATGGCAGGAAATGCAAAGATAAAGGTTATTGGTGTTGGCGGCGGAGGGGGCAATGCCGTTCAAAATATGATAAATTCAGGTTTGCGCGGGGTAACATTTGTTTGCGCAAATACTGATGTGCAGGCATTAAATAAAAGTCTTGCCCCGCATAAGGTGCAATTGGGCGAAGCTTTAACACGCGGTCTAGGTGCGGGTGCTAACCCAAGCAAAGGCAAGGAAGCTGCTTTAGAAAGTGTCAATGCCATTAGAGATTCTCTTGAGGGAGCTGATATGGTATTTGTTACTGCTGGCATGGGTGGCGGTACCGGAACAGGTGCAGCGCCTGTGATTGCGCAAGCAGCTCGTGAAATGGGCGCTCTTACTGTGGGCGTTGTGACAAAGCCATTCACCTTTGAGGGTGGAAAGCGTAAGGCTGCTGCTGAGGCTGGTTTGCAAGAATTGCGTCAGCATGTGGATTGTTTGATTACTATTCCCAATGATCGCTTGTTGGTTTTTGCTCCTAAAAAAGCTCCTTTTACCGAAATGCTGAAGAAAGCCAACGACGTACTTTATTACGCTGTTAAGGGTATTTCTGATGTAATTATGGAAGAAGGTATGATTAACCTTGATTTTGCAGACGTGAATACGGTTATGCAGGAGTCTGGTTTAGCTCTTATGGGTACGGGTGTGGCATCTGGTGAAAACCGGGCACGTGAGGCAGCACAGCGCGCTATTATGAGTCCTTTATTGGAAGATGTTTCCTTAGAAGGCGCCAAGGCTGTATTGTATAACATTACTGCATCTTCAGATATTTCTGGTGAAGAAATCAGCGAAATTGGTGATATTATTAATGATGCTGCTCATGCAGAAGCGAATATCATTTTTGGTGTGGTGTTTGATGAAGAAGCCGGCGATGAATTACGCATTACTGTGGTAGCTACGGGTATTGAATCTGTGGAACCTGCTGTAGTTGACACGCCTCAAGTTTCTAATGTAACAAGTTTTAAGCAGCCAGGACCTACGGCAGCGGTGCCAGTACAAGGTTTGCGTCGTCAACCAGAGCAGCAGCCAGTTATGGCGCCAGAAGAGGTGCATGAAGTACCTATGAAGCGTCGTGCTCCTGTGGAAAGTTGGTATGATGGCGGAAAAAGCGAAGTGCCACCCTATGTGCGTAAGAATCAAGCTCTTGGGGCACCTCAAGCGCAAGGGCGTGCGAATTATAACCCAGGATCTGAGGAATTTGTTTTTGACGAGGCAGATTTTGATATGCCCGCTTTTATTCGTAGGCAAGCTGACTAATATTTGTTGACCCGTTAGCAAGGAAAACTCCTAGTAATGAACCCACGCGGGAACAACGCGCTCTGTCATGTGTGACGGAGCATGGTCATGAAACAAACATGGTTTGAGCTTCATGGCTATAAAAGTAGGGAAAGTATTTTGTTGAAAAATTTGTTGTACTACTTTTTCTCTTTCTCAGGTAGATAGCCTCTTTCTTCCTATTTGGGACAATGCCTCTTTGTTCCTAAGGCCGCTTTACGCGGCCTTTTTTTATGCAAATTGTCATACTAAAACTACTACCATAGCAAATTAAGCGCTGACATAATGAAAGCGTTTTGAGGGGATGGGGGGAG
>CAYJNA010000009.1:0-40809 GCA_964371225.1 uncultured Desulfovibrionaceae bacterium | reverse complement strand
ATAGTGCCTTTTGTGGGTTATGTGCATGAGCATCCAAAGCCTTGGAATCTTTCTATGATTTTTGGACATAGGGCTTCACAGCGTTGTTACCCCTTAGATAGTTTAAATGAGCGCATTACAGTGGATACCTTGCGTGAAACTGTGCCGGGTGATTTGGACAATTTTATTTACTCCATGCGTGAAAGTATGGCGGAAATTGCTGAACAAAATGGTTTAGTTTTGGCATGCGGGCCTGATCCCTTCTTAAAAACTGTGCAAAAAATGGCCTTGGAACTCAATGTACGCACGCAGCTTTCTTTAGAGTCGCGCATGGCATGTGGCGTGGGCGCCTGTTTGGGTTGTGTTGCACGAACCACACAAGAGTGGCCGGTGGAAGAAAAAAAATCATGGCCTGTACAAACATGTACACATGGCCCTGTTTTTTGGGCAGACCAAATTACTTTAGATTAGCACATTTTCAAGCGTAGGCATAGAAGCCTTTACTGCTCTTTTGTTTAAGACTTGGAGTATATACCATGAATCTTTCTGTTACTTTGCCGAGTGTACGGCCACTTACATTAAAAAATCCTATTATTCCAGCCTCAGGAACCTTTGGCTATGGGCTAGAATTTGCCTCCTATGGTGACTTGGCACGCCTTGGTGGCATAGCTGTGAAGGGGCTTTCTTTAAAGCCGCGTGCCGGTAATGCTGTGCCGCGTATTAGCGAAACAGTGGGCGGCATGCTTAATGCTGTGGGCCTACAAAATGACGGTGTTGAATCCTTTGTAAAGGATAAGCTTCCGCGTCTACCTTGGAAAGAAACTGCTATCATAGCTAATATTTATGCATCTAGCGCTGCAGAATTTGCCACTTTGGCTGATATTTTAACGGCTGAAGAGGGCGTTGCTGCTTTGGAAGTGAATATTTCTTGCCCCAATGTACACGAAGGTGGCATTTTGTTTGGACAAGACCCTGCCATGGCTGCCAAGGTTACGGAAGCTGTTTGTAAAGTTTCACGCAATACGCCCGTGATGGTGAAGCTATCCCCCAATGTGACCAATATTGTGGAAATAGCACGTGCTGTGGAAGACGCAGGTGCGCATATGATTTCTTGCATTAATACTCTTTCGGGTATGGGGGTAAGTGTTCGCACGCGCCGTCCTGCTTTAGCTAATATCATAGGCGGACTTTCTGGGCCTGCCATTAAGCCTGTGGCTTTACGCTGTGTTTGGCAAGTGGCCAATGCCGTGAAAATTCCGGTGGTGGGTTTAGGTGGTATTAGTTGCGCAGAAGATGTCCTAGAGTTTATTTTGGTGGGCGCTCATGCGGTGCAAGTGGGAACTGCCAACTTTATACAGCCGGACTTTGCTTTTAAAATTATAGATGAACTTGCTCTTTTATGCGATCAATACGGCATTAAAGATTTAGAATCTTTTAGAGGCTCTTTGCAAGTTTAGTATATGTCCTTGCAAAAACCGGCACAAACCAGCACTTTGCTTATGGCTCCTTTGGCTGGGGGTATAGTATGGCCTTGTGCTGTGCGTGCATCTGCCAGAGTGAAAAGAGCAAAGATGAGTGTGAATGCGCAGGGTTTTGTGGAACTTATCCTTCCGTCAAACCTTGCTTATTCTGATAAAGAGTTAGAAGATTTTTTACATTCCATGTTGCCTTGGTTGCAAAAAACCTTGGACAAGCTTGTGTCACGCCAAGATCAGTCTGCAAGGGCTGCATCTTGCTTGCAAGAAATGACCGGTACTTTATCTAAAGATATTTTGCCCCCTCAGGTATTTGTGCCTTTATGGGGGCAAAAGTGGTTAGTGCAATTGAGCCCAAAACTCGGAGGCTATGCTAAGCTTATTGAAGAAGCCCCTCAGAAAATGCCTACTTTAGATGCCTTCCATCTTTCTCCAGACCTGAATTTTACCCCGTCCGAAGCCCCCTCTTATACGGGGCGACTTATCCTTCATGCGCATGATACTGAAATGTCAGCGTGCTGTCGCCTGTTGCAAAAATGGCTTGTAAAAAAAGCCGCTCTTCCTCTTAGAATGCGCACCCTAGCCTTGGCGGAAAAAATGGGCGTGCAAGTGGCACAAGTGCGAGTGGCAGCGCAAAGGGGGCGCTGGGGTTCATGCTCTGTGCAGGGAAATATTAACTTAAATGGGCGTTTACTGCTTTTGCCAAGGCATTTGGTGGATCATGTTATTTTGCATGAGCTTTGCCATCGCGTGCATATGAATCATTCATCGGCTTTTAAAAAATTGCTGGAAAGTGTTTCGCCGCAGAGTAAAGAAAAAGATAAAGAACTTAGTTTAGCTTGGCAAAATTTACCCTTGTGGGCATTAACTTCCTAATAAAATACTTTGAAAATAGAATGCAAAGATGCAAAGAGAGAGGATTATATGTTAGATTTTAGAACGCTTCCCTGTCCACAGCCTGTGGTGGCCTGTCGTCAATTTTTGCAAGAAAATACTGTGCAAAGTTTGCAGATTTTAGTGGACAATGCTCCCGCAGTGGAGAACGTTACACGTTATCTGAGCCAACAAGGTTTTCAAGTGCAAAGCGAGGCACAAGGTAAAGATTTTTTGTTAACCGCCACCAAAGGGGAGCATGTTACTGAGAGTGTAGTTCCTAGTAGCTCTGGCAATGTGCAGCACATAGCCCAGCAAGATGAGAAAATCTTGGTCTTTATTACCACAGACACCTTGGGGCGCGGCGATGATGTGTTGGGCGCTAAGCTTATGACCACTTTTTTACAGACCTTACCAGAGATGGGCGAGGCTTTATGGCGCGTGGTTCTTTTAAATGGTGGTGTAAAACTTGCTGCCCAAGAAGGCCAGCCTTTAGAATATTTGCAAGCTTTAGAGAAAGCCGGTGTGCATGTGCTTGTGTGCGGCGCATGTCTTATGCATTATGGGCTGTTAGAGCAAAAGCAAGTGGGTGAAACTTCAAATATGTTGGATATTGTGACGAGTTTGCAATTGGCCTCTAAGGTAATTCGTCCTTAAGAAGGCATAGATATAGCCAGTTACGTCATGGCGTAAAGTTCATGAACAAAAGGCCTAAAGATTACGCTCCTGCACAGTGTTTGCGGGAGCTTTTTTTGTGGCGCTGGGGGGCTCAGTAATATTTTTTAAGCCCGGTACCACGTCTTGCGCTTGGCCAAAATTTTTCTTGCTGTCATGAGCTTTGCTTTCGCGCAAATACATACGCCCCTTGGGTCCGGCTTCTTCATAAATGGCAATCACTGTGGCGGGGAGCTTTTTGGCTATGCTGGTCATACTTGAGGCCGGTGCCAGAGGTGTACGCGGTATTACCATGTAGTAAATGCGCGGATAGGCACCGTAATTTTTAATATAGCGGCAAGTGACTATCCAATCATCTTGTCCGTTGCCGTCCCAATCGCTAATGGCCACCATGTCTACATCAATGCGACGCCCTGCAGCGCCATAGGCAGGTTTTCCTTTGTCATCAAGGGCAGGTGCTTTGGCTTCAATGCTAAAGCCTGTGGCGTGTATGCTGACTTTTTCTTGCGGGCTGAGGCTTTGGGCAAAGGTGGATGGGGCAGAGCTGACCACATCGCCTATAAGAAAGGAAGGGTTTAAGCCATCATACAAAGCTTGCCCGTATTTTATTTGGGTAAAAGGAGCCGTGGCTACAGTATAATTTTGATTACTGCTGATGAGTTTACGAGCTATTAATTCTTGTGGCATGCGTGCTGCCATGAGCTTAAATTGCTGTGCTTGTATCACATGTACAGGCTTTGTCGTGCAAGCGGTGAGCATGGCTAAGCACAAAAAAAAGACAAGCATGGGCAAGCGCACTAATAGGGTATGGGAGCTTTTTTGGGAAACCATGTATTGTCCTTTTTATGTCGAGGAAAAGGCAGCTTGCTAAGCAAACTGCCTTATGCTGTGAGTTTATATTAAGCGTGGCCAGCTTTTCGGCTGTTTCCCCACGTGTTATGGTCAGCTTCTACACGATAAATTTGTACGTGATACATTTTGCCCTTGCTACAACGTGGGCAACCGTCTGTGACCAGCAAACAATGAGGATCCAGCTCTAAAGCGTCAATCCCAGCACTGTGGAGAATCTCTGTAGCACGGCCTTGCTCCCAAACGATGGGGCTGCCGCATTTGCCGCATTCTACAAAAAGCATCTCGGGGTCAAAGCCTTGTTGTCCTATGGAGGGGCATGCTTTGCTCTTGTCCCGCATATTATCCTTCTTCACTCTTCTAACCTTCCTACAGTAGCATAAGCTTATACAAAAATACTTATATACACTTACACAACTAATATAAGTCCAAATGAATTTATATGCAAGTCTCTTGCTCATTTTTCAAGAAATAGCTAAGGTGGCGTCATGAAAGAAAGACGCCCCATAGGATTATTGTCAGCGGAACTCCGTAACCAAATTGCAGCCGGTGAAGTGGTGGAAAGGCCAGCTTCTGTGGTAAAAGAGTTGGTAGAAAATGCCCTTGATGCCGGAGCCACACAGGTGGATATTACTCTTGAAAATGGCGGGCAAGGACGTATACGTATTCAAGACAATGGACATGGTATTGCCGCGCACGAATTGGAGCTTGCGGTCACGCGCCATGCTACCAGTAAAATTCAAAATCTTAATGATTTATCTTCCATTTATTCGTATGGATTTCGCGGAGAAGCTTTACCCAGTATTGCGTCTGTTTCGCGGTTTTCCATTGTGTCCACCGTGGCAACACAAGACGCGCACACAGGGCTTGGGCAGCGTATTGATGTGGAGTATGGACATGTGCGCCAAAGTGGCCCAGCGCCCTTGCAGCAAGGTACCATAGTGGAAGTGTGCGATCTTTTTTCAAATATCCCTGCACGCTTGAAATTTTTAAAAACAGCTTCCACTGAAGTGAAAAAAGCCCAAGAGTGGCTTACGCGTTTGGCCTTAGCCAAGTCACATGTGGGTTTTAGCCTTACTCTTGGAGAGCGTGAAGCTTTGCGTATGCCGGCAGGGCAAAGTCTTGCACAGCGCCTAGGGGAGATATGGCCACCGCTTATTGTGGATGCCCTGCGCCCCTTTGATGTGGAACATAAGGGGCATAGAGCATATGGTTTGGCAGCCTTGCCACATGTAAGTCAACCGCGTGCCGATAGAATGCTTTTTTATGTAAATGGGCGCGCTGTCAGCGATAAAACTCTTACCTCTGCCGTTCGTGAGGCCTATAAAGGGCGTCTTACCACCAAAGACTATCCACAAGTGGTATTATTTCTAGAGATGGATGGTGCCGAGGTGGACGTTAATGTACACCCTGCCAAAACAGAAGTACGTTTCAGAGATAGTTCTTCGGTTTTTTCCTGTGTGCGTCGCGCTGTGGCTTCCATGCTAGATACGGTGTTAGAAGAAGTGCAAAGCTTTGCACCCGTTAATGATGATTCGCAAAGCCATCGCCCACAAGGTTTTTGGGGGCGTATAGACGCTACCGGTGTTATGGAAGGGCAAAAAATTGCGGCTCAAGCCTATGTGAGTGATGCGTCTTTTTCTGCGTCGCAAGGCGCGGCAATGCCTTCTTCTGCTTCCTATGCTGATAATGCCCCTGTCTCAGCCTTTTCTGCCAATGCAGCCTATGAAAATATTTTTCCTTCTACCACCTCCACAGAGCAAGGAGGCCTACAGGAAGAGGCTGCGCCCTTTGGGCATGATGCGGAGTATTACACTCAACGTGAAGTGTATGGCGCTGTTGCGCATGAAACGTATGAGGCGGCACATGATGCAGCGACTCTTTCACAAGAAAACATGAGGCCTGCACAAGAACCTTACTCTGCCCAAGATACTATTGCCACTTGCGCCGCTCAGGCCACAGCCAAGGTAATGGACGAGACGGCGCAATTTGATTATCTAGGACAAATTGCCAATACTTATCTTATTTTACGTGATGCGCAGGGGCATATGCATATTCTTGATCAGCATGCCGCACACGAAAGAATTTTATTTGCGCGTATGCAAAAGGCACCCATGGATAAACAATATCTCGCTTTACCCATGGATTTACCTGTACATGCCAGTGAGCAAGAAAGAGCGCAAAATGTACAGGAAACTTTGGAAAGACTGGGGTTTGTATTGGAGTTTTCTGACAATACCGTACGTATTTTGGCGCATCCTGTGGTGCTTGATAGCGGAAGTTCTAAAGTTTTTATGCAAGATGTATTGGCAGGGCGTAGGGATGATTTGTCTGCCATGCTCATTTCCTTTGCTTGCAAAAGTGCCATTAAAGCAGGGCAAGCTTTGACTCCTGATGAAGCGGTGGGGCTTGTACAACAATGGTTGCAAACGCCTGAACGTCATTTTTGTCCCCATGGACGCCCGGCTGTACTTTCATTTACAGCACATAATTTGGAAAAAATGTTTAAAAGGGCGTAACGCGAGTACGGTAAGTAAAGGATTAAGGTATGTCAGAAAAAAAAGATTCCCCCATTATTATTCTATTCGCTGTGTGCGCAGCGCAATTTCTTATGCCTTTCATGGTGGCGGGGGTAAACTCTGTATTACCGGATATGGGTGAAAGTACGGGAGCTTCAGCGCATGAATTGAGCCTTGTGAGCACCTATTATATTTTAGGCTTGGTGGTGGCACAGCTCACGGCTGGGCGCATGGGTGACATTTGGGGACGACGTAAAATTTTTTTGTTGGGAGCGGCGCTTTTTGCTGTGACCAATATATGTATTGGTTTTTTAGATAATATTCATATCATACAATTTTTGCGTATGTTTCAAGGGCTTGGCGCGGCCATGTTTTCCGCCACGGGCTTGGGCATTTTAGCTGTGGCAGCACCGCAGGGAAAACGTAACCAATATATAGCCTACTCAGCCACATGCATCTATGTGGGTATTGCTTGCGGCCCTCCGGTGGCCGGTTTCATTGGAGAGCACTTGGGCTGGAATTGGCTTTTTTGGGGTACAGGCAGTGCCGGTGTGCTCACATGGTCTTTTATGCGTTTTGCTGTGCATGAGGAATGGCGTGAGGCGCAAGGCGAACCCTTCAACTGGAAAGACGCCTTTATTTATGCCCTAGGTATGGGCTCCATTGCTCTTGGTTCTTCCGTATTGAAAAATTCCACCTTGGGTGGCGGTGTGCTCATGCTCGTGGGAGGCTGTTTGGTAGCCTTATATGTATGGCAAGAGCTTCGCGCAGATTACCCCTTACTAGATGTGCGTTTGCTTATGCAAAATAGGGTCTTTGCCCTCTCTGCTTTGGCGGCCTTCATCAATTATAGTGCTATCTTTGGTATGGTGCTTTTTTTCAGTTTATATTTGCAAGTGGTGCGCGGCATTAGTGTGGGAGATGCCGGCCTCTATTTATCGATACAGTTTTTGGCGCAAGCATTAATAAGCTCGTATTCCGGCCGCTTTGTGACAAAATACGGCGGAGGGAAAACCAGTGCTGTGGGTATTGCCCTTTGTGGTGTGGGCTTATGCGTTTCTGCTTTTTTGGACAGAGAAAGCAGCATGACCTTTTTCATGGCGGCGCAAGTGTGTCTTGGCGTAGGTATTGGGCTTTTTGCCGCGCCCAATACATCAGTGATCTTGGAAAGTGTAGACAAAGCGCATTTGGGGCAAGCAGCCAGTGTGGTGGGTACTGTGCGTACCACTGGTGCCTTGGTTAATACCAGCATAATAACCATTACTTTTGGCTATTTCTTAGGAAATGCACCAGTGGACACAAGTAATATTGATGCCTTTTTACAATGTATGCAAATGGATTTACTCTTCTTTGGCTTTTTAAACCTTGTGGCCATAGCCTTTGCTTTAAGTCGGGAGTGGGGGAGTAAGAAAGTAGCTTAGCTTTGCTGGTAGAGGGTATACAGGTGTACAGCCAAAGTATCCAATACACGAGCGGGGTTTACATTATAGTGTAAGGCTTCTTGCGCTGCGTCAATATGTTGGGTAATGGCAAATCTTTTTTGTGCGTTTAATGGAGCAAAGCAAGGCGAAAGAGCACCTTGATTGTTTATATCTTGCGTAAGGCTGGTGAGTAGACGTTTTTGACAGAGCAAAAGCACTTGTGTGGCCATCTCTGGTGTCACAGAACCTTTACCAGAAGTCATGGGCCACCATCCAATGCCTCTTTGTAAAAAAGTGGCCAGCGCATTTTCCCACGGGGTTAGCGCCGCACTTACATAATGCGCTTGAGGCCATGGTAAAGTATACACCCAAGAGCGTGAAACCAAGGTGGGAAGAATTTGCTCGCGTTGCGGCGTGAGTAAAACAAATATGGTTGTGGGGGACGGCTCTTCCAAGACTTTGAGCAGAGCATTGGCGGCGGCACTGCGATTCATATCTATGCCGCTGATAATCACCACACGCTTGTGTCCACTGCGGGTGGTATCTCCCATCTTTCCTTTGAGCGATTGTGCATTTTCTTTATTTAATGCGCGAACAGGCCCTGGATTTTCTGCATCGGCTGTATTGGAAATGCGACCATCAAAGGCTAACACATCGGCATGTATACGCATTCCTATGTGCAAACAGGCAGGGCATGTGCCACAAGGCTCTAAAGATACTGAGGCAGGGGAGAAATCTTGTGCCCCTGTGGGAGTAAGGGCTGTAGTGCGTACATGGCAATGCTGCACTGCGGCCCACCATAAGGCCATGGCTTGTCTTTCTTCTTCTATGCCGCCTTCGAGCAAAAGCACTTGCGGCGGCGCTTTGCTGCCATTGTGTGCATCGCCATCACTGACAAGGCGTAATAAGGTGGTGCGGGCAGAGGTAAGATGTGCTTGTAAGGCAGGAAGCAGGGCCTTGCGTGCGTCTTCGACGCAAAGCCCTGTATCAACATCCTTAGCTATTTTAGCCATAGAAATTATTAAGCAACGGTGATGGTTTGATCACGCTCTGGGCCCACAGACACAAAGCTGATTTTCACCTTGCAAAGTTCTTCAATACGCTGAATGTAAGCACGTACCGTGGCGGGCAGGCTTTCCCAAGTGGTGCAGCCGCTAATGTCCTCGGTAAAGCCGGGCATGGATTCGTAAATGGGTTCTACTTCTCCAAGACCCCCTTCTTCTTGTGGGGGAAAGTTAATCACTTCGCCTTGATATTTATAGCCGGTGCAAATGAGGATTTCTGGTAAATTACGCATGACATCCAATTTGGTAAGGGCAATATCTGTAAGGCCATTGAGGCGAATGCTTTCGCGCAAAATAACCATATCAAGCCAGCCACAACGGCGAGCACGGCCTGTGGTGGCGCCAAATTCATGACCGTGTTTGCGTAAAAATTCACCCACTTCATTTTCTTGCTCTGTGGGGAAGGGGCCAGCGCCTACGCGTGTGGTGTAAGCTTTTACAATGCCAACGATAGTATCAAGCTTGCGAGGCGAAGCACCACCACCACCGGCGGCACAAGAAGCCACAGTATTTGATGATGTTACAAAGGGATATGTGCCATGGTCGATGTCAAGATGTGTGCCTTGCGCACCTTCAAAAAGCACACGTTGTCCCTTTTCCCAAGCTTTATCCAATTCCGTGGAAATGTCAGCAAGGAAGGGAATGAGGCGCGGCGCAATGCTCATAACTTGCTCAAAAACAGCTTCTGCGTCCAATGTCTCTACATTATAAAGATTCTTTAGCAGGGCATTTTTTTCTTCCAATGCCGCTACGATTTTGGCGCGTAGCAATGGGGGATTGGTTAAGTCCGCAGCGCGTATACCCACGCGTGACATTTTGTCTTCGTAGCAAGGGCCAATGCCGCGGCCTGTGGTACCAATTTTATTATTGGCAGATTTATGATTTTCACGAGCCATATCAATGGCTGTATGATACGGCAAAATAAGGTGTGTTTTTTTACTGATTTTAAAACGTTCAGGTGTAATGGAAATACCTTGCGCTGTGAGCTTATCCATTTCTTTAAGAAGTACGAAAGGATCGCAAACAACGCCGTTGCCTATGCAACAAATTTTATCTTCATGTAAAATGCCAGAAGGGATAAGGTGCAAAATAGTTTGCTCTTCACCCACTTTAATGGTGTGTCCGGCATTATTTCCGCCTTGAAAACGTACAATAACATCGAGCTGACGGCTGAGTAAATCAACAATTTTACCCTTACCTTCATCACCCCACTGGGCGCCTACTATAACTACATTTGACATATATTTACCTCATTTATGTGCTGCCATATGCTTTATGTTTTTTAGGTTAAAAGTCACACAAAGCTTTTAAAAACTACGCTATAGATGTCTGTAAGTCAAATGACATTTACAGTCGTAAAGTACAGACAAAAAAAGTATATTTCTTACGAAAGGGGTTTTTTAGGTTTAAATTCAAGCTGGTTAGCTTTTGGCATATCTTGTGAATCCACAAGTTTGTGTACAAGGTCTTTTTCCAGTGTAAAGCTTGAAATGTGCGACTCACTATTTTCGGGGCGCAGTTGCTGGCTCCAATGATAATTAAAGAGTTGATTTTTCCAGCGCTTAGCTTGAATGAAAGAAAATACCAAGGCTGCTTCTTCCCAGCGCTTAGTGGGTTCGAAACGATGTACTTTTTCTGCGTAATCGTCCCAAAGAGCCATGAGGGAAGCTTCGTCAAGGGCGTCCAATTGACGTGCCAGTTTGTGTAGCAGTTGATGCATATGTTCTCCAAATATCAAACTATAAGTAAAATACACCTTAGGTTTTTAAGAAAAACGCCGGCGAAAAATGTGTGCTTTTTAGGTACGGACGAAAGCCCGAACTTTTAATGTATAACAGAAAAAGGTGAAAAGGCCAAGTGTTCGCATGTGGACTTATTTTGATGCTAGTAAAAAATATGTGGAAATATGTTTTTAGCATTAATAAAATAGAAAAAGTAGTAATATGTTTATAAATTGTAAATTGCAGGAAGGGGCGGGGAGCATTTTTCAGGGAAAAATTTTTACCATAAATGAAAATTGCATGTCCCATGATGTTATGGTATGCAAATATTTTGGTGCTTAAGGCACCTTTACTCCATCGGTATGAGTTACTTTTACGTAATAAACTCCGTGCTGTAGGTGGCACATTTATAAAAATGAGAAAAGAGGATGCTATGAGCGATTTAAAAGACATGTACAAAAAAGTGCAAAAAGATGCTTTCCCCGATACCATGACCATTACCATTGGTGACGAAAGCATGGTGTATAAAAAACGTACATGGAATATTGATAATGAAGAAAAAGGCTTACGCTATGGTGAAAACCCAGATCAACCGGCAGCTCTTTATCAGATGGTAGAAGGAAGCATTAGCTGTGGCGGCTTGGCATGGCGCGGACCTGAACAAGGTATTGTGTCTGCCATGACGGAAAGTAATATGATTCAAGCCGGCAAACATCCTGGAAAAACCAATTTAACTGACGTGGATAATGGTGCTAATATTTTACAATATTTAACGCAATATCCTGCAGCTATTATCTTAAAGCACAATAACCCTTGTGGCGCGGCTTGGTCACGCGAGAGCATTGGCGAAGCTTTGGAAAAAGCCTTCTGGTGCGACCGCATTGCTGCCTTTGGCGGCGCTGTGGTGGTAAACCGTGAGCTTGATATGCGCTCAGCTACACTCATTGCCGATAATTATTTTGAGGTGGTGGCAGCTCCGGCCTTTGCCGATGGCGTGCTTGATGTTCTAAAAACCCGTAAAAACTTACGCATTATTCAACTTTCCGGATTGGCACGCTTGGAAGAACTGACGAAATCTTCTTTCCTTGATATTAAAAGTCTTTCTGATGGCGGCCTTATTTTGCAAAAATCCTTTGTAAACCGTATCACCTCCCCATGTGATTTCTTACCGGCCACCGCCACCACCAAGGAAGGTGTTACGGTGACAGCACGTAAACCAAGCGCACAAGAAATTGATGATTTGTACTTTGCCTGGGCTGTGGAAAGCGGCGTTACCTCCAATTCCATTATTTTTGCTCGTAATGGTGCCACTGTGGCCATTGGCACCGGCGAACAAGATAGAGTGGGCTGCGTGGAGCTTGCCATTCATAAAGCCTATACAAAATATGCAGATACGCTTTGTTTTAAAGAGCAAAACATGACTTTGTATGAGCTTAAACTCAAGGCTGTTGATGATGCACAGGCTGCTGCCATTTTGGCAGATATTGAAGCACGTACTCAAGAAACTTGTGGCGGCCTTGCCGGTTGTGTGTGTATTTCTGATGGTTTCTTCCCCTTCCGTGATGGGGTGGATGTGGCCACGGCTGAAAAAATCACCGCCATAGGGCAACCCGGTGGTTCCATGCGTGACCATGAAGTTATTGGTGCTTGTAATGAAAAATCTCCTCAGGTGGCTATGGTCTTTACAGGGCAGCGTTCTTTTAAACACTAAGATGGTATGCACTTGTTAAAAAGTGTAGTATGATACATAAAAAGCCGTACGCAATGTATTTGTGTACGGCTTTTCTTTTTAAATTAATTAAAACAGTATGTTAGCATTGTAATTATCTTTATACGTCACAGGCTCTATGCGTCATATATGTAATTTTTTGTACTCTGGGTGCCTGATTTTTCTCTGATTGCAAAGTTTTTTTAAAAAAATAAAATTTTTTTTACCGCCATTTTGCCGCATTTTTAGCTTGTTTTTTTTCTAGACTTTTTTTAACGTGCCCAGCTTATAGAAAAAACATGCTACAAACTTTTATAATCCTTCTAGTGTAACGTTATAAAATTTCTAGACTTTTCTTTGCACAAAAAAATTATTTATGTCATGGTTCATAACACTGAGTCCGAAGAAATGCTTTTTCTTGGTCTTAGGTGGTTTGCCCATAGCATTGACGAGCCATAAGGCCTAACAAAATGGCACCGGCTTGAGCCACATTTAAAGAGTCAAAGTTGTTTTGCATGGGGATGTACACAAGCTGATGACAACGCTTGGCAATACCGGGACGCATGCCTTTACCTTCGTTACCTAACACAAGTATGGCGGGAAGAGGGCTTTCATCGGTAAAAGCGTTAAGGGTATTTCCAGCGGATTTCATGCCTGTACCCAGAAGGGAAAAGCCAGCTTCTTCGGCTTCATCAAGGGCATGACCAAGATTGGTAACTTGACTGATGGCTAAATGCTCAAAGGCACCTGCAGCAGCCTTTTTGGCGGCATCTCCCAAATAAGCACTATTATGCTTAGGGAGAATAAGTCCGGCAGCTCCAAGGCCATGCAAAGTGCGGGCAAGGGTGCCCACATTGCCGGGGTCTTGAACTTGATCAAGAGCCACAATGAGGGGAAAGGGAGCTTGCAAAGCTTTTTGCAAAAGTTCCGCTAAAGGGGTGGTGCTCATGGCGCCAAGGCGCGCGATGACACCCTGATGCTGGGCAGAGCACATGCGGTCAAGAGCAATGTTTTCCACAAGGGAAAAACGAATGCTGTGAGCGCGGCAAAGATCCAGCATGAGCGAAGCTTCAGCGCTGCGCAAACCTTTTTTAAGAAAAAGCGTGTCCACGCGTTGTGGGTCGCTTTGTAAGAGTTCCAAGACTGGCTTGATGCCTGCCAAGAGCGGGGCATTGAGAGAAGAATTTTTCATACAGTTTTCCAAGTTTAGATTTTTTTCGGTGTGTGTTACGCATCATACGTGGGGGGGTTATGTCAAGTAAAGTCTTTTTTAAGCAAGAAAATTCGCCATATAAGGTGTCTGTTTGGACCTTTTTCTTTTGTGCTTTATTTCTTCTTGGTGGTTGCGGAAGCAAAACCACATCCATAACACCTGCTGCAAAATTTACACAAGGCTCCGTGGCTGACGCTAAACTCAGTGCCCAAGAAAGGCAAATATTTTATAAGACAGGTCAGCTTGATAAAGACCTACCCAAAATAGCTTTACCCGCGGTGGCTAAGCAATACAGTCATTTTCTTTATGGTGGCCGTAGAACCATGGAAGTTTTTTCGCAACGTGCCGAAGATTATTTAGGGCATGCGCGTCAGATTTTTCGTGAAAAGGGTATGCCTGAAGAATTGGCCTATCTTGCCATAGTGGAAAGTGGCTATAAGCCCACAGTGAAATCTCATGCTGGTGCTTTGGGTACATGGCAATTTATGCCTTATACTGGTAAGTTGTACGGTTTGCGTCAGGATAAATGGCTGGATGAGCGCCTTGATCCTTATAAGTCTGTAGAAGCTGCCGCTACCTATTTAAAGCGTTTACATGGCTATTTTGGAGATTGGCTTTTGGCTGTGGCTGCCTATAATGCCGGCGAAGGTAAAATTGGTCGTGCTTTAGAAGCTACAGGTGCTAAAGATTTCTTTACCTTGGTGGAGCGTAATCACACCTTAAGCCATAAAATGCAATTGCGCACCGAAACCATGGTATATGTACCACGCTTTTTGGCTGTGTCAAAAATTATGCGTAATCTTGGCCCCTTGGGTTTTGAAAGTGTCAACCACAATCAGCAACCTTTGCACGCACGTATTTCGGTACGTCCCAATACAAATTTGAAAGGTCTTGCCAAGGCTAGCGGGCTTTCTTGGTCAGAATTTCGCACTCTCAATGCTTCGCATAAAAAATCTGTGACACATAATAAGCATTATACATATGTATATGTACCACATCATGCTGTGAGCCGTAGTAAGAGTTATGCCTCCAGCTCTGCCAATCGCGTTGTGGTTGCTGCTCCCAGCTCTTCTAAAAATACAGCCAGCGCCGGTACATACAAGGTAAAATCTGGAGATACGCTTTCTGCCATTGCGGTGCGTCATAATATTTCTCTGGCTAAGCTTACTCAGCTGAATAAACTACAGGCTTCTTCTAAAATTAAAGTGGGGCAAGTGCTTGTGGTAAAAGGAACAGCACCTCGCGCTGTGGCTTCCACTGCTACAGGGGCTAAAATGACTTCGTACAAGGTGAAGTCCGGCGAAAGCTTATCCACCATTGCACACAGACATAACACCACCGTGGCCGCGTTAATGCAGCAAAATAAATTACGTGACGCTTCTAAGGTTCGCGCGGGGCAAATTATTAAAGTTCCTGCCGCGAAGCACGTAGCGCAAAAGCGTGTACATGTGGTGAAATATGGTGATACTGTGGGTGCCATTGCCTTACAATATAACCTTTCCACTTCTCAATTGTTAAAAATTAATAAGAAAAATTCTGCCAGCATTCGTGAAGGCGAAAAATTGCTTGTCTCCATGAGATAAATACACCATGAACGGTGTGAAGAGGGGTATGATGGCATATCCCTCTTTTTTTTGCCATGGAGGGGATTTTTTCACAAAAAAATATTGCGATTATGTATAATCTTTGGCATGAGTGTTCCGCAAAGTAGAATAGTAGGAAAAATATTTTGACAAGAGATGTTGCATACTGTATACAATTCCTACAAGAAAAAGTACATAAGCTTAGGAGCTCTATATGATAGATATAACTATGGGATATGATGGAAAATTTGGTGAGTATGGCGGACAATATGTGCCCGAAGCCTTGCAAAAGGCTCTTAATGAAGTGGGTGATGCTTTTTTGCGTTATAAAGACGACCCTGCCTTCATAGCGGAACGCCAGCATTATATGAAAAACTATCAAGGGCGTGAAACCCCCGTTTTTCACTGTAAGCAATTAAGTGAAAAATGCGCAGGCGCACAGATTTGGTTGAAGCGTGAAGACCTGAACCATCTTGGCGCGCATAAGGTAAACAACACTGTGGGACAGATATTGCTTGCCAAGCGTATGGGAAAAAAGCGTATCATTGCAGAAACCGGAGCCGGTCAGCATGGTGTGGCCACAGCGGCCACGGCAGCCTTGATGGGTATGGAATGCGTTATTTACATGGGACAAAAGGATATTGAACGCCAGCGTCTTAATGTGTTTCGCATGGAAATGATGGGCGCTAAAGTTGTGGCTGCCACCAAGGGCTATCAAGGGCTAAAAGATGCTGTGGATATGGCCATTGAAGATTTAGTGCAAAATATGGACAGCACCTTTTACTTGTTGGGTTCGGCTGTGGGGCCGTATCCGTATCCTGCCATGGTGGGCTATTTTCAATCGGTGGTCAGTAAAGAATCTCGTCGTCAAATGCAGGAGAACATAGGTAAATTACCTGATGCTGTGTTGGCTTGTGTGGGAGGCGGCTCCAATGCTGTGGGCGCTTTTATGCATTATTTGAATGATGCTGCTGTACGTATTGTAGCTGTGGAACCTGGCGGTCGTGGTAATGAGTATGGACAGCATGCTGCTTCTCTTTGCCTTGGTAAACCGGCGGTGATTCACGGATATAAATCTTATGTGCTTTGCGATGATACCGGTGAACCTGATGAAGTGCATTCTGTTTCTGCTGGTTTGGATTATCCTGGCGTGAGCCCTTTCTTGGCGCATTTAAAAGACTTGGGTCGCATTGAGTGCGAAAGCATCACCGATAAGGAAGCGCTGGATGCCTTCTTTATGCTTTCCCGCACAGAGGGTATTTTGCCTGCTTTAGAATCCGCTCATGCTGTGGCGGCAGCCATTCGTATGGCTCCATCCTTGCCTAAGGATGCTGTGCTCTTGGTAAATCTTTCCGGTCGCGGAGATAAAGATGTGGCGCAGGTGGAAGCCATGGTAAGTGCCGGTGAATATATACCATCTGCCAAATAATCGATTAGATTATTTAATAGTATAAATATATTAGTGTAAAAGCTCAAGAATGCATAATGCTTTCTTGAGCTTTTTTTTACTGTCTTTTAGGCGACTTGACAAAGGGGCTTGGCTTTATTATTGAGGAAAAAGTTTTTAAAAGTAAGCACTCAAGTTGTTTACTTTTGCCTTAGGAGGAAAAAAAGACATGCATAAAGTTTGCACAATATTTACTATTTCCTTGATGATTGTGGGCCTTGTGGGCAATTTTTTTATGCCGCAATACGCCTTAGCCAGTAAAAAATCTAAAGAAAAAACGCATATGATGGCTGGTGAGGCTTCATGGTATGGTGGCAATTTTCATGGAAAGAAAACAGCCAGCGGTATTTTTTACGATATGGACAAACAAACGGCGGCACATCGCACGCTGCCTTTTGGTACGGTGCTGGAAGTGGTGGATACAAAAACGGGCTTGCGCACTGTGGTCTGTGTAACTGATCGTGGCCCTGTATCGCGTAAACGCTGTATAGATTTATCACGCTCTGCGGCCATGGAATTAGACCTTGGAGAGCGTGGCGTAACTCCAGTGACCATGCGTCTTGTTGGTGACACAAAAGGGAATGTACTCAATAGCGCCGAAGCTTTTTATGTGCAGGTAAAAAAAGAAAAAAATATGAATACTGAAAAAATTGGCCCTTTCACTAATTTTGCTGATGCCACCGTTCTTTTGGAAATAGTGGCTAAAACCCATGAAGAAGCGACAATTATTGTGGCTTCTGCCCAATAAAAGGTGTTTTTTTAGCATCTTGAGCTTTTAGATGCATAGACTAAGTGCATAATGTTTATTGACAGAATGTAATCTTTGTAGGAATAATAAAAGCAGTTGATTTAATACATTGAATTTCTGGAGGTTTATGATGAAAATTTCGTACTGTCTCTCTGGCTTAGTGTTAGGTTCAGCTTTACTTTTTTCTCAAACTTTTTCTCCAAGCGCCCTTGCTGAAGGACAAGACAGCGGTAAAGCTTTGTATGAGGCGTCTTGTATGTCGTGTCATAAAAGCAAGTTAGCAGGTAAGAAAGCAGACTATCTGCTTACCCGCTTCGACTATTATGCTCAAGGTGACTTCACCTCTGGTGCCAAGAAAACCATGAAAGATTTATTTGTAAAAATGTCTGATGCAGAAAAAAGCGCTTTGGCTAACTATATGCAGACAATGCCTAAATAATCGGCATTGGAAAATGTGTATGTGTTTGTAAAAAAGAAAGTGAAGTTATATAGTTGATGCTTCACATGTTATTTTGTATGAAAAAGCCCTTAGTGCATTGGCAGTAAGGGCTTTGTTTTGGCGGAAATTAACCGTAGGATAAAGCTTGTTTGTAGCCAGCCAATCGCCGAGTTTCTTTGCGTGAACGCGATATACCTTGACGTATTTCGTGTTGTTTTTTTTGCGAAACTTGTATGAGCTTTTGTTGTATTTTTTGTAAAGTTTGCAACTTCTCTTTATACATGGCTGCATCACATGTATGGCGTAAAGACCATGCTTGTTCCACAAGTTGCGTACGCTTTTTTACAAGTGTAGCGGCTTTGTCTGTATCATCAGCGTTAAGAGCTTGTAATTCTTGGTAGCCTGTGTGAATGGCTGCTTCAAGGTGTTCTATAGCTGTATACATGGCTTTTCCTCATGCTGTAGTGAAAATTATGCTTGTATGCTTTTTTGGATATCTTCACGTAATGTTAAGATTATTTGTTTCCAATTTTCGCATGTGGGTAAGAATTCATATTCCAGAAGGTCAGCAAAAAGTACCCAGTCTTCATTTTCTAATACTTCTGACATTTCAGTAAGTAAGGAAGATAATTTGTCAGAATTTTCCGTGGCAGCTTCGCTCATTTCAATTTTAAATTCTACGCGTAAAGCTTCAATCATACCCATGAAATCGCGGGTAACATCGAGAAGATCTTGCAAAAGCTCCAAACCTTCAGTGTCATTGGCTTGGCGGAAAAGTGTAGCAATTTGCTGGCTTCCCTTGGACATAAGCTGTACTACAGTGTGCATTTCACCCACAATATCTACTGCCATTTGACTTTTTGGTACAGAGAGTACTTCCACCGTTTCAATAAAATCGCTACCAATATCTTCTGCTTGGTGTGGATATATTTCAGAAAATTGTTCCTTATTTACAAGTACGTCTGTTATAATGCGTTGTTCCATGGTGGAATCTTCCATAACGCGTACTAAAATCTCTTCTAAATTACTAAAATTAGATACTTGTAAATCGCTTTGGCGACCATCAATGATAATCATCTGCCCCTCCTCAAGTGACTGGGAAAAATTTGATAACTTGTAACTTTATGCAAAAAGAATGCCATTTTTTTAGAAAAAAAAAGCAATGAAGAATTATAAAAATACTTCTCCCTTGTGATGCGTGGGGCTTTTCCTGTGTACTGTAGTAGATAAAGGAGATTATATGATAAAATGCCTAGCTATACCTCGACGGCACTGCTCTCTAAAGCCGTACACCATGCAAGAAGGTTGGTGCGCAGAGAAAGAATAAGGCGTGCAAAACTTTCCCATTGGGCGGCACGTTCTTGATACAGTACAAACCAGAGGTGACTTAGCGCCTTTAAGGGGGGGCATTTTTCTAAAAGGCCATAAATGGTATGACATGTGTTGATGATACGCTCACCCGTTTGTTTGGAAGGAATGCGTTGTAATAATTGTACATTTTCATATAAAAGTAAAAGCAGTTGTGTGCATTGATGCAAAGTTTGTTGCGCTTGTTGACGCAATTGCGCAGATAATTTGTACACATGTTCTTGTGGTATGTGGTCTGTAAGAATTTTTTCGTCAAGAATATGACGATAAAAAAATCTTTGTAAAAGAAGCCAATGGCTGCGTTCTTCCTCTTGGTGGCCTGAAAGACAATGTAAGGTGGCAAAACCTGTATCATCTTCTTGAGTTAGCCATATGCGCGCTTCATCTTGCATCAAGGTGGGCCATGTGCCGTGTTGTAAAAAGTGCTGTGCCAAATGCCCCACTGTGGCTGGGGTGATGGACGTGAGGCAAGGCTGCTCGCAAGCATTTTCTTGTACATGCGTGCAGGGGGTATGAAATGCGCAAGGGTGGCAGGAGAGCGCAGGTTCAAGGCAACAGGCATTGAGCATGTACGGGCCGGTATCCCATGCTTGTGCTGTGGCAAGAAAGAGTGCTAGCACCGGCACATGAAGACCGGCTGCAAGGTGCATGGTTCCGGTATCATTGGTAATAAGCAACTTGCATTCTTTGAGCACAGCGGCCAAGTGCGGGATGTCTGTTTGCCCAATGATGTCTATGAAGGGATGTGCCCCTTGCGTAGTTTGCGAAAGGGCTTCTTGTTGCTGTGCATAGGCCTTTCCTAAGGCTTGTTCTGCCGGACTGCCCAGAAGGATGGGGCAAAGTTTGTGTGTATGCCAAAGCTGTGCGCCCACTTGCGCAAAATGCTGCACAGCCCATTGACGTCTTGCTTCGCTGGCTCCCAATTGGAATGCCACAAAACCTTGGCATGAGGGGGGCATGGTTGTATGCAAAAGTGTATGAGCAGCTTGTTGCACTGGGGCGGCGGGGTTTTCTAGTCCTCGTAAAGGTGGCATATGTGCTACTTTGGCCACAGAGCGAAACATATCTACCAAGTTAAAGGGGCAGTTGAGGCGCTCTGCGCTGGCACCTTGTAAAAATGTCGCCCACATATCACCACTCACGCTAAAACCATGGGCATCAAGACCAAAGCCTAAAATAGGTATGCTATTTACGTTTTCAGCGTCATTTTGAGAGCTGCTTTGCGCAATACGCCGCGCCAGTAAACGAGCACTGAGGGTGGCGGTGGTGTTGATAACCATGTGTACGGGAAAATTTTGTGTAATATCTTGTAAGAGCTCTTCCACATGCGCTAGGGCTTGCGGCCAAGATTGTTCTAAAGAGCGTAAAAAGGTGGCTCCTTGTAAAGGGGCTACATAGCTTAAGCCGCGTATGAGTGCTGTGGCTGGTGCGAAATTGTGCAAACATACAAGCCCCACAGTATGCCCTTGAGCTTGAAGACCAAGAATAAGAGGCTGCATCTGTAAAAGATCGCCAAAGCGAGTGAGATTTATGAGAAGCACATTCATGGGGCGACCTGCATTGTTGGTAAACGTAAAAAAATTCAAGCCACAGCTTTCTTACATAAAGGAAAATGTATAGCAAAGCTATGGCTTGAAGAAAATCTAAGCCAAAGAAGTGGTGTCTTTTTGTAAAAGACTTTGTGCTAAATGCTTTTCTCTGTGCATTCTATTACGCGCAGATTCTTGTATGGCTGGTGTGGAGGCGCCAAATTGTTCGCTACGTATAGCATAGATATTGTCAATTAAGCGCTGATTAAAGTTGGCGGCATCCATTTCACCGGATTGCGTGGCCGCTTGACTAAAGATTCGTGCAGCGCCGGTGGGGCCATGTTGCACCGCTGTGCTAAAAAGAACCTCTTGCATGGCCGGAGAAAAACTGTCTCCATCCAGTGCAGAACGCTGACGTAAGGCAGCCACAGCAGGTTTATAATGGCTATCGTAAATGAATTTTTCTTGCAAAGCTTCAAAGCGTTCAGGTTCTTCAGCGGCAATTTTCTTCCACACATCGGGCATGGTGCCGCTGCGGCTTCCAGTATTTGAAGGACCTGCATCACGTAATTGCGATGCCAAATCCGGCGCATTTTTATCTAAAAAATTAAGGAAATTATCCATACTGCCTACGCGAGAGGCAATTTGGTATTTGCCATAGGAAGTGCCACCCACACGGTCATATCCAATGGCGGAAATGCCTTGTGAGCCTGATTCAAATTGTTGAGAAAGCTTACCTATGCCGCTAGTTTCCATGGAAAGTGATGTGCTAGAGGGCATGGCTAATTTTTTATCCGTGGTAGCTTCAGCACCTGGCATGGTGATGGGGTCACGCCTATGTTGCATGGCTAGAGCTTGAGCTTTAATGGAATCAGCCATGGGTGCTGTGGGGGCACGCAAATTAAACCCGCCCATGACAGTACGTAAATTACGCATGGTGCTGTCATTGCGCGCAACATCAAGGAGGCTTTCGCTTTTACCAAAATTTTGACCAAGCTGCTCGAGGGTAAGCATTTGTTGCTTATCAGCGTTGGCTTTTTGTAGGCGTTGGTCTAAGTCTGCAAGCGATGACGTGTTTTGCGCTATGGGAGCCTGTGTCATGCTGAGGCTTTGTGCTTTGGTCGTTTGCTGATCTGACATCATGGTGGCAAAAGGAGAAGCCGCGGGGGAGGTTCCCTGTGCTTGATCTGTACCGTAATTTTTTTGCGCTGGTCGGCGAAGTTGCGTTAATTCACCGCCATAACCTGTATTTGATGTATTGATGGTAGACATAGATAACTCCTTGGAAAGCAGTACGGCGAAAAAGCCGCATATTTTCTAAGGAGCAAAAAAAGTGCCATTCTAATAATATGAGTATGTTAGGTGGAAAAAGTCAGAATACTGACTCCAAAGATAAAAGGTGTAAGCCTAGAATGAAACTAAGCTTACACCTTTCAAAGAGCTTATTTTAGCGCCCAAGTATTAACCGTGTCATACAAGATATTTGGAGAAATAGGCTTTGTTATATGCTCATTCATGCCATGATGTAAGCTTATTTCTCTGTCTCCTGTCATGGCATGGGCAGACATGGCAATGACTGGCATATGCGCAAGGGCAGGGGTTTCACGAATTTTTCCTACGGTGGTCAGCCCGTCCATGATAGGCATTTGAATATCCATAAGAACAATATTATATGTGTTTTTATGCAATAAATCTAAAGCTTCTTGCCCATTGTTTGCTATATCAACAGTATGGCCTACATTCTTCAGTAATTCTTCGGCTATCAGTTGATTAATTTCATTATCTTCCACCAGCAAGATATGTAATGCTGGATGTTCTTCTGCCAAGGTAGGCGTGGCATTGAGAGAACTTTCCTTTGTTTTTTCTGCATTCGCTTGTGCGCCGGATGCCGTTTGCGGTGTTGTGAGTTCTTCTTTGTGGGCAGCATCGCTTCTATCAGCTTGCATCATATCCATGGCGTCCATGGTAAACATGGGTAAGAGTTGTTCATCGGCAGATGCATATTCAAAAATCGCTGAGAAGAAGAAAGTAGAACCTTCCCCTTCCACACTTTCTACCCATAAATCCCCATGCATAAGGTTGGAAATACGTCTTGCAATGACAAGCCCAAGGCCGGTGCCTCCGTATTTACGCGTAAAGGAGGTGTCGGCTTGCATAAATGCCGAAAATAAGCGTGAGCATTGTTCTTCATCCATACCAATACCACTGTCGCGCACTGAGAACAGGCATTCTATGGAATTGGGGCTCTTTTCTTTGCCCTTCATGCTTATGGTTACGCCACCTTTTTCTGTGAATTTAATGGCGTTTCCTATGAGATTAAAGAAAATTTGCTTAATACGTAAGGGGTCACCCAAAAGAACTTGTTTTATGCAAGAATCATATTTAAAGGTAAGTGCTAAATTTTTTGCATTGGCTTGAGGCTCAAAAAGAAGCTTTAATTCACTGGCCACATCTTCCAAGGCAAAGGGAATGCTTTCCATTTCCATCTTTCCGGCATCAATTTTTGAAAAGTCTAGAATATCATTAATGATACGTAGAAGATTTTCAGCGGAGAATATGGTTTTCTTTACATAATCTTTTTGGGTTTCGTGTAGGTCTGTACTTTCCAAAATATGCAATAAGCCAAGAACGCCGTTGAGCGGTGTACGAATTTCATGGCTCATATTGGCAAGAAATTCACTTTTGGCACGGGCGCTTTGTACGGCCACGTCTCTGGCTGAGCGCAAGTCTTGTTCAACAGCATGAATTTCAGCCAGTATGGCTTTAAATTCACGTAAGTCTTGCACGTAACCAATGACAACTTCTTCGTCGGCAAGAAGAGCTCTTTTGAGTTCAATATCTACAGGGATAAGATTACCGTGAACATCCTTTGTCATGGCTTCAATGTTACTGTTGCCGATGGCAAAAGCTTCTTGAATTTTTTGCACTGCTAACTCTACCGAGTTGCTTCCATCACTTTGTTTTTCCGGAAGAACATTGTATCTATTTGTTACGTATTCTTCACTGTTTTGGTAACCATATAAACGAACAATGGCTTTGTTACAATCTACCAAGTGCATGTCTTTATTCCAAACATTAATACCATGGGGGCTTAAGTCTAAAATGGCCTGAGCTCTTTCTTCGCTTTCTTGGATTTTATTAATGAAAGCAGTGATTTCACGTAGGTCACGCAAATAAGCAATGGTCATGATTTCATCACGAATGACGATGCGTATGGTAGTGAGTTCCAAAGGAAGCATGTCGCCTTCTTTGGTAAGGCAATATAATGTTGGAATATGATGGTGCCCATGCTCAAAAGCTATGGTAAGGGCATTGTTAAGCACTTCTTCGGAAATATCACCATTGGGTTGATACTTGGGTACAGTTTGCCAAAAATCGTTAAGAAATTCTTGTTTATCTTCATAGTTATAAAGACGCAAAGATTCAAGATTGGTATCACGAATTTTAAAGTTTTTATCCCACAAGTGAATGGCCATGGGGGTAGCGTCTAGGATGGCTCTGGTACGTTCTTCCATGTGAATGATGTTTTTTATACCTTCCGTGACGGCAGAGTTGTCTTGTGTATACCCTAAGACAAAATTTTCTCCTTGGAATTGTACGCGACAAAGCGTTTCTTCCGTGGGAAATATTTTTCCAGTAATGTCTTGGTTAAGCCATTGAAATTTATACAATCCATCAGTAAAGGCTTTTTCAAGATATTCTTTAAAAAGCTCTTCTGAAAGACCATCAACTTGATATTGCGGAGAAAATTTTAAAAAGTTCTCTATATATTCTTCTTTGCTTTGCACTTGAAACATGTCTATCACTGCACTACTGCAGTCTATAAGTTCCAACTCCTTCGACCACAAATGCATGGTCATGGGCAAAGTATTTAAAATGTTATTAATAAATTGCTGTGTTTTTTGAGCTTCTTTCTTACAACTCTTACAAGGCAGTTCATGGTGTACGTAGAGTATAAAGGGGCTATTTTCATCCTGTGAAATGGCGGAGACTGTAAATTGTGTTAAAATTTCACAAGCATTGTTATCGAGTATGGTCCAAGGGCTTTGTTGCGCGCCCTTTGTATGACTTTCTTGGAAAAATTTTTGTAAAGCCGTTTTAGATGTGAGGCCACAAGGCTGAAATTTGGGGAAAAGAGCACCAATAGTAAGGGGGGGCTTCTCGACGCTTTTACCAATGAATGTTGCAAATGAACTATTATAATAAAGAATTTCACAGTCTTTACTCATACAAAGTACGGGAAAAGGCATGTTTTCTAGAATGTGCGTAGCGTCTGTGGCAGGAATACCATTTTCAAAAAGAGGAGAAGTCATAAAAAAAGCCTCCGCGTATATTGACGTGAACGTATACTATTAAATACGCTAACACAGTGATGTTTGCAAGTTGTTTACTAGGTATTGTAAGGCGACTACACTTATGTGCAGAGTATAGGAAAAAGATTAACTCTTATATGTAGAATAAATGCATTTTCAAAAAAAGTAAAGTCTGTATTTGGGATAAGCGTACAAAAAAAGCGCAGAAAGCTCTGTTTCTGCGCTTTTTATTTTATGAAAAGGATTTTTAGTAAGCGTGATCGTCTTCTAAATCTTCTGCGGTAACTTTACCTGAGAAAATAACGTAAATCCACGCTTGATAGGCTAATACTATGGGTATACATACCAATGTTACGCCTAGCATGATTTTTAATGTGAGTGGGCTGGAGGCAGCATTGAAAGCTGTTACAGTCCAATCAGGGTTTAAGCTTGAGATAATAATGCCGGGGAACATTCCAAGTACGCCAAAGAAAGTAACGCCTAGGATGTAAACACCGCTACAAGCCCATGCCCATAGGAGTTTACCTGCTGTAAGCATATAACGTACGCCAATAAGGCCGGCTAAAGCTATGACAGGCACTGCAAATAGAGCGGGATGTGCCAAGTAATTATCGTAGATTTTGGTATACATGGCAGTTAAGCCAAGGAAAGCTACCAATAATATAAGCATGACGGGCCAGAGGAAAATGGCTGTGCCTACGGCACGTGTTTGTAGGGCATCTTCAGATTTAAAAGCAAGCCATAAAGAGCCGTGTAAGCTAAACATGACTAAGAAGAAGACACCACCGGCAATGCCATAAGGGTTTAACAGCATGAGTAAGTTACCATGATAGACACCTTTGTCGTCCACGGGAATACCCATAAAAAGGTTGGCAAAAGCCACACCAAATAAAATGGCAGGAATAAGGTTTGATATAAAGTGTACTTTATCCCAGAAGGCTGTCCACATGGGGAAGTCTTCTTTATTGCGGAACTCAAAAGAAACCGCGCGGAAGATAAGTGCAAAAAGAATAATCAATAAAGGTGCGTATAGGGCACTAAACATAACGGCATAGGCTTTGGGGAAGGCTGCAAAGGTAACGCCGCCAGCGGTGATAAGCCATACTTCATTGCCATCCCAAAAGGGGCCGGCAGCGTTGAGGATAACGCGTTTTTCATGTTCGTTTTTCCCAAGGAAAGGTAAAAGCGTACCAAGACCAAGGTCAAATCCGTCTAATATGAAGTATACAGCCCATAAAAGACCCCAGAGTACAAACCATGTGGTTTCTAACATAATCTTTCTCCTTAGGCTTTAACGGGTTTTGGGCCCTTGCAGGCGTATTTACGCAATAAATAGATATCAATGAGGCCAAGCATGGAATACACCACGATGAAGGCCACTAAAGATATGGCTACACTGCTACCAGGTACAGGGGACACTGCGTCTGATGTGCGCATAAGTCCGTAAACAATCCACGGTTGGCGGCCTACTTCAGCCACAGCCCAGCCGAGCATAATGGCTATGTAAGGAAGAGGAATACACCATACCAAGGCACGCATCAGGAGAGGATTCATGCCATCAGCTTTTTTGCGTTGTATAAAGGCTATCAAAGAAAGCAGGATGAATAAACCACCTAAGGCAACCATGGTTCTAAAGGAAAGGAAGGTGGTCAGTAGGGGCGGGCGGTCTTCTTTGGGGAAAGCGTTGAGGCCTTTGACTTCAGCTTCCACATTACCGTAAGAAAGCCAAGAGGTCATGCCGGGAATGCTCAAGAATTCCACCACATTTTTTCCTTGTTCTTCGCTAGGCCATGCAAATACGTGCATGGGGGCATTGGTGCCAGATTCCCATAAAGATTCCATGGCTGCGAGTTTCGCTGGTTGATATTTACCCACCATTTGTCCTTGATGGTGACCGGCAATACCGACCAACAAGGCCATAATAAGGGTAAAAGGCGCAGCCATGCGGAAAGACTTACTGAAGAATTCCACATTGCTTTTGCGCAATAAATGCCATGCAGATACGCCTAGCACAAAAAAACCACCCAACATCCATGTGGACGTTATGGTGTGGAAGTATTGGCCAATGGCATAAGGGTTTGTGATAACAGTGAAGAAGCTTTCTAGCTCTGCACGGCCGTTACGAATAACATAGCCCACAGGGTTTTGCATCCAACCATTGGCAATGATAATCCAAAAAGCTGAAATATTACCAGCTAGTGCTACCATGTAGATGGAGAAAAGGTGTACCTTTTTGCTTACTTTTTTCCAACCAAAAACCCAAATAGCCAAGAAGCTTGACTCAAGGAAGAAAGCCACTGTGGCTTCTACCGCCAATAAAGAACCAAAAATATCACCTACATATTCAGAGTAGCGTGACCAGTTGGTACCAAATTGGAATTCAAGGGTAATACCTGTGACTACCCCCAAGGTAAAGTTAATAACGAAAAGTTTTCCCCAGAACTGAGTCTGGCGTTTCCAAAACTCATCACCAGTGCGCACATAACGAGTTTCCATCCAAGCAAGCAAGACGGAAAGGCCTAGAGTAAGTGGCACAAAAACAAAGTGAAAAAATACGGCTACTGCAAATTGTAACCGTGACAACAAGACTACATCCATGCGTCCTCCAGATACGTTGTAATAACGCTAAAACAAAAAATGCACTCTTATTAGGAGTGGTTCCTATTTCTACGCTTTTTATCTCTTGAAGACAAGCTTTTTATTGACGAATAAAAAAAGACTGACTAGATTCGCCCTGCACTTTGGGTGCACATGGCAGGCACTGTCGTAACTGACGGTTTTTAAAAACACCTATATAGCGATTGTGTGTTATATTAGGTAAAAAATCAAGTATAATTATTTAGAGGGATTTATGTCTACAGAAACAAACAAATTGTCCAATCCAGCGCCCATTGGCCTTGCAGCCTTTGGCATGACAACTATTTTACTTAATATCCACAATGCGGGTTTTTTCCCACTGGATGTTATGATTATGGGCATGGGGATTTTTTATGGCGGGATAGCACAAATTATTGCCGGTTGCATGGAATTTCGTCGAGGTAATACTTTTGGCAGTACAGCCTTTGTTTCTTACGGATCTTTTTGGCTTACTTTAGTATTTTTGTGGACAGCAAAAGAAGTGGGCTTGCCTGCCGCTACTCCCTTTGCCATGGGCTGTTATCTTGGCATGTGGGGATTGTTCACAGCTTTAATGACCATCGGCACTTTAAAGGGCGCACTTATTGGTAAATTGGTGTTTTCTTCTTTGACCGTACTTTTTGCCTTACTTTCTGCGGCCAACTTCACCGCAGCCGATGCTGCTTTAAGCCATAGCATTCATACTTTGGCCGGTTATGTGGGTATTGTATGCGGTAGCTTTGCTCTTTATGAAGCGGCAGCCTTGGTTATTAATGAAAAGCATGGCAGACAGGTTCTTCCCTTATAAAAAACGCAAACATACAACTTTGATAGTTGTTTCAAGGTAAAATTAAAGGGGGAAAGTATATCTTTCCCCCTTTTTTATGAGTATAAAGGTTACTTTTAGTTACTTAAGCGCGTTTGGTAGCAAGGGCTGTGCGTAACCATTGATACCAAGCTTCCATGCCTTCTTGGGTGCGGCAAGATACCTCAAATATGGGGAGGTCTTTGTTGAGCTTGGTGGAAAACTCACGGGCTCGTGCCACATCAAAGTCTACATACGGAAGTAAATCCACTTTGTTAAGTACCATGGCTTGTGCTAAGTTGAAAAGCAGGGGATATTTTTCGGGCTTATCATCTCCTTCTGTGACGCTGAGTAAAGCTACCTTAGCGTCTTCGCCACAGTCAAATTCCACAGGACATACTAAATTTCCGACATTTTCAATGAAAAGAATATCTATTTCGTCCATATTAAGAGATTTTAATGCTTCCAAAATCATATTACCGTTGAGGTGACAGCCTCCGTCGGTATTAATCTGCACAGCTTTGGCGCCGGTGGCAGCCACACGGCGTGCATCATTGGACGTTTGTAAATCGCCTTCAATGACAGCCATGCGAAATTCGGGGCGTAAATCTGTTAAAGTGCGTTCCAGTAATGATGTTTTTCCGGCACCGGGAGAGCTGATAAGGTTTAAAACGAGAATGTTTTTCTCTTTGAAAAGAAGACGTAATTCATCGGCAATTTTATCATTGGCTTCAAGTACATTGCGTACTACAGGAATTTCCATATGTATCCTCTATTCTGCTTCTAAGTGTTGAACGTATAGCTCGCGCCCTTGTTCTACATCATGCCCAAAAGTGGCTTGACAGTGAGGACAAGGTTCAAAGGGGTCGCCTTGGGCGGGGCTAAAGCTTTGTTGGCACATGCCGCAACGCAACATAAGAGGCACTTCTTCTAATTCAAGATGTGCGCCTGCATGCGGACCATCCTTAGTGACAGCTTCAAAACAAAATTGTAAAGAATCTGGCACCACCTGCGAAAGCGCGCCGTAACGTATGCGCACCAAGGTGAGTTTGGTGCAATTGTTTTTAGCGAGCTCTTGCTCAATTATTTGCAGAATGCTTTCTGCTATTGCCATTTCATGCATAATGGCGAACTCTACGCGAAAAGTGCCGTAAGGTAAATGCTTACTTGAAAAAAACTGCAGGGTAAATATTTTCTTATACAAGGGGTCTGCACAATTGTTTTTGAGTTGTGTTTTTGTGCTTTTGCAATACGTAGCAGTGCAAGTTGCGTTAGGCGCTGCAATCTCGTGAGCCGTGAGGGGTATCTTTCGCGGTGTAAGAGCAAAAAATATAGTATACGAGTTGTATTTTTTTTTGTAGACTTGCGCCCGCACTTTTGGCGCCTTTCAGGGAAATGTGAGCCTGAAATGTTTTGGATATAAAGGCTGTACAGGTATTTTTTATGCGCCGCTACAGGTAGCCGACAGGAAGCCATATGTTTTAGGGGGCAGATGCATTTTACTTGTTATGTTCTCCTTTATGACTAAGTAACATGCCTATTCTTTTGCCCGATATGATAGGGTGCGTATCATGTTTTATGGAGCGTCATGACCAAAAAATTTGCCTCATTTTCTTATACACATATTTTTTTCTTATGGGGTCTTGGGGGGCTATGGTGCCTTTCAGTGGCTTTGGCCTGTCTTCCCGGCCCCATGGAACTTTCTGTATGGCAAGTATGGCAAGTGCTGGGAGAACGTATGGGTTTTGTGCCCACACACAGCATAGACCCCACAGTACTCTTGGTGGTGGGGGATATACGTTTGGCGCGCGTGGTGCTGGCTTTGCTCTGCGGCGGCGGTTTGGCGGTGGCAGGAGTGGCTTTACAAGGTGTGCTCCGTAATGCTTTGGCAGACCCTTTCACTTTGGGCATTTCTGCTGGTGCTGCTTGCGGTGCCAGTGCTGCCTTAACGCTCTCTATTCCCATAACATATTTTATTCAGAGCATTTTTGGGGCTTCTGTAATGCAAGCGCTGCTATACGAAGGAGATGGCTTTGTGACTTTTTGCGCTTTTTGCGGGGCATTATTGGCGCTGATTTTAGCCCTTATGTTAGGCGGCAGCACCAAAGGCGTATATACCTTTGGAGAACGGCAACGCGAAAGTATTATTTTAGCGGGTATGGCGGTGGCAACATTTATGGGAGCCTTGGTGGCGCTTATAAAGGCCTTAAATGAAGAGTCCGTTACCAGCATTGTCTTTTGGATAATGGGTTCTTTTCAAGGGCGTACATGGGATGCTGTACCTTTGCTTCTGGGATCATTTGTGGTGGGTCTGGGGTGCATTGTGCCCCATTGGCGCGCTTTGGACGTATTAAGCTTGGGACAAAGGGAGGCCGTGCAGCTGGGGGTATCTGTGCCAAGGGTGCGTATAAGTGTGCTCGTAGGTGCTTCCCTCATGGCAGCGGCTTGTGTGGCTGTGGCTGGTATTATAGCTTTTGTGGGTCTTGTGGTACCGCATATTTTACGCTTTTTCTTGGGTTCAGGGCATGCAAAGCTTTTGGTGGGGGCATGGTTTGGCGGTGGTTTGGTATTACTCTGGGCTGATGTGGCGGCGCGTTCGTGGCTTTCTGATGGACAAGAACTACCTGTGGGCGTGGTAATGTCATTAATTGGCGGCCCTTTTTTTGCCTTTTTAGTGCGTCGTAAAGGTGGGAGAGTTTAGTATGTCTTGTGTTTTATCCCCTTCTTTGCAGTGCGTAGGTGTGCAGACCACCTATGCGCAAACGCCTATTTTGCAGGGTATTGATTTACAGGCATGTGGTGGAGAATTTATTGCCATCTTAGGCCCCAACGGCAGTGGAAAAACAACTTTTTTGCGTGTACTTTGTGGTGTACTTCCTGTGACGGCGGGTAGTGTTCATATTAATGCACATTCTTTATATTCCATGAAGCCGCGTCGCCGCGCGCAATATGTGGCTGTGGTGCCGCAAAAATTAGAAGCAGTGCCACATATGACTGTGCGTGACTTTGTGCTTTTAGGACGTTATCCACATATTTCTTGGTTAGGCATGTATCAGGAAGCGGATTATGTTGCTGCAGAGCAAGCCATGCAGGAATGTGATGTGACGACCTTTGCCGCGCGCTCTTTAGACGCTCTTTCAGGCGGGGAATTACAAAGAGTGCTTTTGGCGCGTGCCTTTGCGCAACAAAGCCCCATTCTTTTGTTGGATGAACCTTCGGCGGCTTTGGATGTGGCACGCATGCAAGAGCTCTTTTCCATGTTGGAAAAAAAACGCCAAGAAGGTGTGCTGATTATAAGTGTTATGCATGATATTAATTTAGCGGCTTTATACGCCACGCGCCTTGTGGGTGTGCAGCAAGGGCGAGTTCTTTTTGATGGTTTAGTGTCAGAGGTCTTTACACAAGAGCAAATGTGCGCATTATATAAGGCACCTTTGCATGTTTTTGCACACCCTTCTACTGGGGTACCGCAGGCATGTCCTGAGAAAATAGCTTTTTACAAGGATAGAATATGAAATATGTAGCAATTCTTATGTTTTTATGTATGGCAATGCCAAGTATGGCGGCTACAGGGAGCACAATAGCCGTTTCTTCCCCTGCCTCTGCCGCAAAAGAGCCCGTTCAAGAGAAGAAAATTCGTATAGTGGATGACACAGGGTATACCTTAGAGCTAGACGCGCCGGCCACGCGTATATTAGGGCTGTACGGTGCGCTGAGTGAGCTTGTTATGGAATTGGGCATGGGGCATACCTTGGTGGGGCGTACCTCAGCAGATAGAAATATTGAAGGCTTGAAACATTTACCGGCTGTGGGAACGCATATGCGCCCTAATCCCGAACTTATTGTTTCTCTTAAGCCTGATGTTATATTGCAATTCTTAGGGCGAAAAGAAGCTAGTAGTCTGGGGCTTGGCTTACGTAAATTGGGAGTACCCGTATTACTTTTTCGCTTGGAAACCTTTGAAGATATGTACTCAGTTCTAGAACGCCTTGGCGTGCTTACGGGCACAGAAGCTAAAGCAAAGGCTTTGGTAAATTCCTATATCCGGCGAATGGGCTTTTTACGTGCCATTTTATTGGACGTGAAAAGAGTGCCGGTTTTCTTTGAGATGCGCTATCCAAATCTCCTTACGGCCGGAGGAAAGTCCATTGTGACAGATATTCTTTTCACAGCAGGAGCACGTAATATCATATCCAGTACAGATCGTGTGGTACGCATCAGTGAGGAAGAATTAGTAGCCAAGGATCCTGTGGCGTATATTATTCAAAAAGGCCCCATGAATCCTGCACCTAAGCCCTTGCAAGAACGCCCGCATTATAAAGATTTACAAGCTGTTAAAAATAATAAAGTTATTGTGGTGGATGAGCTGACCTTTTCCCGCCCTGGCCCCAAGGCGGTGGATGCAGCGGAGATGCTAGCGCGTTGGCTACATCCGCATGTGGATTTTACTGTTGATGTGCCACAAGGGGATAAAAAGAATAATAGGCCTTAAGATAAAACTTTAAAATTCGCATGAATGCATGGGTATAGATTTCGCCTTAGCTTACTCATCTTTACCCATGCGTACTGGCAAACCTTGTTTTTGCCAATCCAATATGCCGCCCCTCATGTGGATAATATTTTCAAATCCAAGATCTTTCATGATGGAGACACCCTTGGTACTACGCTTATCTGTACGACAATATACAATATATGTAGCATCCTTGGGAAGGTCGCGCAGTTTTTCTTTAAAACTTGGTGCCATAATGTCAATGAGCATGGCGCCTTGTATATGTGCGCTGTGATATTCGCTGGGGGTACGCATGTCTATGACAGTATAGGCATTTTTTGATTCTTCAAGAAGGCTTGCTATTTTTGCAGAGTCCACATCCTTTATTTCTGCCAAGGCCACAAAAGGGCCAAAACAAAGACAAAGAACCAGCAGTAAAATTGTAATAATATAGTGTGGCATAATTTTTCCTTGAGTGTAAGAGACTGTATAGTACTGTACTACCATTGTGATTTACTATCGGCTTAAGCGGTTTTTTTCTTTAGGGGGAAAGGCAAGGAGAGAGTATTTTTCTGCACAAGTATTTTACACTTCGAACAATTTTTCACGCTTTAGATACAAAGGTATATTTAAAAATACTGGTGCAGAGGGCTCTTTTGGGATGGTAAGCTTTGCATATAAAGCTTTATATAAAAAATCCGCACACTAGGTGTACGGATTTTACAAAGAGAAAAGAACACTATCAGTTAGGGAATAGCGTTCTTTTGCTATGTGATTTTATTAACCGCCTAAATAGGCTTCTTTTACCTTGGGGTCAGCAAGAAGCTCTTGCCCTGAACCTTGCAGCACTATGCGTCCCACCTCTAAAATATAGGCGTGATGGGCAATGGAAAGAGCAGCAAAGGCATTTTGCTCTACCAATAAAACGGTTTTTCCATCGGCATTAATACGTAAAATAATATTAAATATTTCTTTTACCAATAAAGGAGCCAAGCCCAAGGAAGGCTCGTCCAACATGAGTAAATCAGGACGGCTCATGAGGGCGCGCCCCACAGCCAGCATTTGCTGTTCTCCGCCGGAAAGGGTGCCGCCTTTTTGCCAAGAACGTTCTTTTAAACGAGGGAAAAGGCTATAGACCCATTCTATATCATCTAAAATGCCTTGTTTATCAGAGCGGCTATAGGCGCCAAGATGCAGATTTTCTTCCACGGTAAGGTGTGGCAAAATACGACGACCTTCAGGAGAAAGGGAAATGCCGTGACGTACCATATCTTCAGGGGGAAGCCCTATAAGCGATGTATGCGGTGTATTTTCATGACGTGCAAAGCGAATATCGCCACTAATATTTTTATTGAGGCCGGCAATGGAGCGAATGATACTGCTTTTACCGGCACCATTGGCACCGATAAGCGTTACAATGCTGCCGCGCGGTATTTCTAAATCTACCCCTTGCACAGCTTCAATGCCGCCATAGCGAACCTTTAGATCTTTTATTTGTAACATGATAATCTCTTTATATTATTTTAAGCTAATAATATCGTCGCCAAGGTAGGCCTTAATTACTTCCGGATTATTACGAATTTCATCAGGCATACCTTCAGCTATGAGGCTACCGTATTCCATAACCCAAATGTATTGACATACGCCCATGACCACCTTCATATCATGTTCAATGAGCAATATGGTAAGGTCAAATTCCTCGCGAATGCGCCCAATAAAGTGCATAAGCTCTATGCTCTCTTGAGGGTTCATGCCGGCGGCAGGTTCATCGAGTAATAAAAAGCGCGGCTCTGTGGCCAATGCGCGCGCTATTTCCAAACGACGCTGTGCCCCATAGGGGAGGCTATGCGCTTTTTCTTGCGCGTAAGCGGTGAGGTCGAGCTTATCAATGAGCATGGCGGCTTTTTCGCGAATGCTTTCTTCTTCTTTGGTGAAGAGAGGTAAGCCCAAAGGCGCCATCCACCAAGGGAGTTTGCGCCGCACATGGCAACCCACCATAACATTTTCTATGGCAGTGAGATGTTGCGAAAGACGGATATTTTGGAAAGTGCGTGCCATACCGGCTTTACATACCTGATGCGGCGCATGTCCGGTAATTTCTTTGCCGTCAAAAATAACATGTCCTTCTTGCGGCGTGTAAAAACCACTGATAACGTTAAATGCGGTGGTTTTTCCGGCACCGTTGGGGCCAATAAGCCCTACAATGCTTCCCTTGGGTATGTCCATGGAAAGGTCATTAACGGCAATAACACCACCAAAGCGCATGATGATATTTTGTACTGACAACATGGCGTCTTGGGGGCGAGGTTTTACAAAGGCGGTGCTCATTTTTTCCTCCCAAAAGAAAAGAGGGTAGACCATGTGATTTCACGCATACCCATGATACCTTCACGGCGGAAAAGAATGATGGCCAGAAGGAAGATGGAGAAAATAACCATACGCATGCCTGGAATACCGGGAATCTCCACAAAGCCAAGATTCATGGGTTCTTCTAATACGCGCATCCACTCCAAAGATACAGTGATAACCGCCGCTCCTAAGAGAGAACCGGTAAGAGAGCCTAAACCGCCGGCTACAACGAACATAAGCACGTTAAATGTCAGGAGGAAGTTAAACATTTTGGGGTCAATGGTGGAAAGGTGACTGCCCAAAAGCGCGCCGCCAATGCCGGCAAAGAAGGCGCCAAGACAAAAGGAAAGCACCTTATAGTAAAAGACATTGATGCCCATGACTGTGGCGGCAATTTCATTGTCACGAATGCATTTAAGCACATTGCCATAATTACTATTGAGCAAACGTACCAAGAAAATCAATGTAATAAGTAGCCATACATAGCAGGTGAAGGTATCGGCATAGTCTGGAATGCCCTTAATGCCCAAAGATCCATTGGTGATGGAAGTGAAGTTTACTATAAGAACACGTATAATTTCAGCAAAACCTAAGGTTGCAATGCCAAGATAGTCATCGCCAAGGCGCAAAACCGGCAGACCGATGAGTAAAGCAAAAAAGGCCGCCACCAAACCGCCAGCTATGGCTGAAACCCAGAATGGCGTTTGGATAACCGAGAAAGGCCACATCATGGGTTCGAGTAACCACATCATTTCCTTTTGTGCGGGGCTCAAAATAAAGAGAGCAGATACATAGGCACCAATGGCGATGAAGCCGGCATGGCCTAAGGAAAAGAGCCCTGTGAACCCGTAAATGAGGTTTAAGGAAAGTGCTAAAATGGCATTGATGAAGAAGAGTTTTAAAATATACAGTTCATAGCTGCCCATGAAGCCATCGGCATAGTACACAAAGAAGCCGCCTAAAATCATGGCCACCAAGGTGAAAAGAGTATTTTTGTCCATGCGCATTAGATTTTCTCCTGCATGCGCTCGCCAAAGAGCCCGGTAGGTTTAAAGAGCAAAACCACCACCAGCAAAATAAAGGCAAAAGCGTCTCTATAGCCCGATAAATGGGGTAAGAAAGCCACTGTCATGATTTCAATGAAGCCCAAAATAAGCCCGCCTATAACGGCACCCTGAATAGAACCAATACCGCCAAAAACAGCGGCAATAAAGGCTTTGAAGCCGGGTATGATACCCATGTAAGGGTCAATTTTGGGGTAACGCAAAGCCCACATGATGCCTGAAGCCGCAGCCAAAGCAGAGCCTATGCAAAAGGTTAAGGCAATAATGGTATTTACTTTTACACCCAAAAGGCGTGTTGTTTCGATATCTTTTGAAATGGCGCGCATGGCAAGGCCGGGTTTTGTGCGGTACACTATCCATAGTAAGATACTTACAAGAATAATGGTAACCCCAGGTACAAAAGCCGTTAAAGGCAATATGTGTACATTGCCAAAGGTCCACTTAGTGACCATCCATTCTGGCTGTAGCACTGGGCGTGGGAGACCGGTAAAGACCACCACAGCCAAACTTTCTATGAGAAAAGATACAGCAATGGCAGAAATGAGCGCCGAAATACGTGGTGCTTCGCGCAAAGGCCTGTAGGCTACACGTTCCACCAGCATGCCAAAAGCACTGGCCATGAGGATGGCAAGAACTGCGGCAAAGGCCCAGGGTAATCCAAAGGCAAAAGTACCAAAAAAAACAAAGTAAGCCCCTAACATTAAAACATCGCCATGGGCGAAGTTAATAAGGCGCAATATGCCGTATACCATGGTGTAACCAATGGCAATAAGTGCATAAAGCGAACCCAGCGTGAGGGCATTAAAAAAATGTTGCAGGAACATTTCAAAGCTCATGCGGCCACCTAAGATAGAAAATTGATGTTCAATGTGTGTAAAGCCAAAGCAAAATGCCAAGGCCGCCAGTCACCAAGAAGAGAGTGAAGCTATTGCTACAAAACATAGCTCGCAAGGCTCTATAGTATATAATGAAGTGAAAGTACAGTAAAATGAGTAAAGCAGTTCGTGTGGGCGTGTAGGTGTATTTCACTAAAAAAGGGAAGACTTTTACATCTTCCCTTTATGAATGCGTAATGGCAGAGCTTACTTAGGTTGTACTTCGCCTACGTAAACGCGCTTACCGTCTTTGATTTCTACAATACCGATGGGCATTTCTGCGTCATGGGTTTCGTTGATGGTAAGAACACCTAAAGGTGTAGGAAGATCTTTAATGCTGGCAAGAGCAGCGGTAACAGCTTCGTTATCAGCTTTACCGGCACGCTTGATGGCATCCATAATCATCATATAAGAAGTATAGCCTAAAGTAGAGTTTACATTGGGCTCTTTGTCAGGGTATGCAGCGTTCCATGCATCGGTGAATTTTTTAGCTTCAGCGCTCATGTTAGGCATGGATGCAGCATAGGGGAAACCTGTGTTGATGAAACCTTCAGCAGCAGCACCGGCAATTTTCACGGTGTCAGGGTTGTCCATGGCGTCAGCGCCCATGAGGCGGAAGGTGGCGCCAAGCTCACGAGCTTGCTTCATGATGATGGCACCTTCAGCAAAGTATGCAGGCATGAAGACTACGTCAGGCTTTTGTGCTATGAGTTCGGTGAGTTGTGCTGTAAAGTCTTGGTCACCGGAATTGTACTTCATTTCGCTTACAACTTCACCGCCAAGCTTGTTGAAAGCACGCTTAAAGAATACAGAAAGGCCTACAGCATAGTCATTGGAAACGTCCATGAGAATACCGGCTTTTTTAGCTTTAAGGCTTTCAATGGCGTATTGTGCTGCGCCAAGACCTTGATAGGGGTCAATGAAGCAAGCGCGGAAGTAATATTTTTTACCTTGAGTTACCAAGGGGCTGGTGCAAGAAGTGCCCACTACGGGAGTTTTTGCTTTTTCTGCCACTTCACCACCGGCCATGGCAAGGGAAGAACCGTAAGTACCGATGATGGCAAGTACATTATCACGCTCAGTTAAGCGCTTTACAGCGTTGGCGGCTTCTACTTTATCGGACTTATTGTCCACCACAACTAATTCTACAGGGCGTCCTAATACGGTGGGCATTTGTTGTTGTGCAAGCTTTACGCCTTCCAATTCCAATTGGCCACCAAAGGCATTTTGACCGGTTAGGGGAAGATATACACCAATTTTAATGGGTTCTTCTGCGGCCATGGCAGGGGCTGTACCTAGGGTAAACAAACCTAATGCCAATAATAGGGCATACTTAGCAAATTTCATTGAAAACTCCTCGTTAAATTTTTAAGCATCCCTAAAGAGATAAAAATTGCTTTCTCTTCATGGATACCCAGTTTTGTATACACTTTTGTCACATTACTGGCAAGACACCGCTGAGCCAAAATAGTAAAAGATATGCTTTTACTATCCTATCAAGCGGCTTTCTACTTCATTATTTAGCAAAAACTTGCAAGTAATTATCATATAATCTTGCAGAAATTCGTGAAAAAGAGTCCAATTCTGCCCCCAGCTCAAGGCCGGGTATAATGGCACGCACCACGGGCATTTCAAGGTCTTCTGTGGTGATGTCCACATATAAGGGGGTATAGCCACGCTCTAGTAAAATATGTTCAAGCAAGGCCACATTACGCGTGGGGGATTCTAAGCTGTAATCGGGTAAATCTTCCAAAAACCTTTCTGGTAAGCCCTTAATGGCTGGCCCCGAGGCAGGCCCATTGGGATATGGGTAGGGCACTTCTGTAAGGGCAGACAAGGCTGCCTTTTGCCCGCTCAGTCCAGCGCCGGTGGCACGGGTTACTTCGCCCTTTTTTCCCAGTACAAAGGCTTGATAGCAGGGAACCCCAAACTCTGTGGTGAGATCCATAAAATGAATATGTATGCCGCGGGCTGCATAATCATCAAGTAAGGATGCCATAAGTTCATCACGTGAGCGTAATACAAAGCAGCGTGATCTATCATAAGGCATGGTGGCTTCAGCATCGCGCTCTAAAATCTCTGTGAGGGCGGCCACCTTTGCTTCAGCAAGGCTATTACCCGAAGCAAGACCCGTGGAACCTGGGTTCATCATGAGGCTTACTTCATCAAGATTGCTGAAAAGGAAAACACATTGTGCGGGGACAAATTGCGTTATGTCTGCACCGTCAGTGCTGGCTTCGCGCGCTTCGAGCCAGTAAAGGGGCGTGTCATGGTAAGGTGCTTCTAAGGGTAATGTATTGGGGTCTAAGACGCGATGCCCCGCGCTTTTAAGTTCACTGTAGCGTGCGCGGAAAAGGGGAATACTGCCATCACGATCTTGAATTTTATCATCCTGTACAGAAGCATACGAAGAAGCGCGTTCTATCATTTCCATGGAGTACGAGGCGCGTGCTTGAGCCACAGAAAGGCCGCGACCATAGGTGGTGGCTTGTCCTTGTAAAGTAAAATTATTACGCCCGTTTTGCACCTTCATATTGACAGCCCAAGGGCGTAGCAAAGCTATGGGAGATAAAGAAGCCTCATGGCGCATTTCCACACCGTCCAGTACGGCATTATCTACCAACAGAGTGAGGGCGCGTTGGGCTGTGTCTTGTGCTGGTGGGCGTGACCATGCAGAACTGGGGCTAGCGGCAAAGTGTGCATGTACTTGGTCTATGGCAGTGGCTTGCATGGTATAACGCGGCAAGCTTTGTACTTGCGCGGTGTCATATAATGCCAATAACCCTTCATCTTCCATTTCATGGGGATGGGGTAATTTTTCATGCTGGGTGATATTAGCTGCAAAGAGCTTTGCCCACGCGGCATGCGCCTTTTTATCCTCTTGCTTATTCCATGAAAGATACGCCAAGGGGGTAAGTTCTTGATAGGAGGAAGGAAGGGAAATAGTTTGATGCAAGCTGGCATGTACAGGATTGAGCACGGCGCATTCTAAAAGCAGTACGTCCACTATGGCCTGCGCTTCAGGAGTACGATGGCTTTGGTGTACTTGTACTAGCTCTTCCAAAGGCAATGCCACCAGAAGACGAAGAACGTGACGATGCAGAAAATCATCCAAGGGGGCGGTAGCCAGTTGGGTAAAGCTTTCTTCTAGGCTAAGCTCTGGTTCTGGGACACAGGCAAAGTAGCCCGTGGTAGCTTCTGTGACAGTATGCGTATAAGCATAATGTATATGTTTTGTAGTCATGGGTGTTCCTAATAAAAGAATTTCAAAATGTATACTAAATAAGTGGGTAAAGGTAAATAAAAAAGCGTTATGCTTGTGGGCTTGGGGAGGAAAAACACGGGGAAAAGGTTAAAAAAAAGGGCAAACCCGAAGGCTTGCCCTGAATAGTCGTAATATCCGTAGATATTAACGCTTTGAGTATTGGTAACGAGCACGAGCTGCGCGTAAACCATACTTTTTGCGTTCTTTCTTACGTGCGTCGCGGGTAAGGAAGCCAGCGCGCTTTAATTGACTGCGAAGTTCGCTGTCGATGGAAAGAAGAGCACGGGAAATACCGTGACGAACTGCTTGAGCTTGCCCAGAAACACCGCCACCGCGAACAGTTACTTTTACATCGATTTTGTCAAGGGTCTTAGTAAGTTCTAAGGGTTGACGAATAACCATTTGCAAAGTTTTGCGGGGGA
>CAYJNA010000008.1:0-41136 GCA_964371225.1 uncultured Desulfovibrionaceae bacterium | reverse complement strand
TTTGGGGAGGGGGAAGAAAAGCTTTTTGGTGCTAGCAAAAGTTTTCTTCCCCCTCCCCAATAAAAAATTATTAAAACTAAAATATCAAAACTATTTAGCACCGGCTTGTGCTAGAATGAGATCTACTTCATCCACGGTAAGCCCAGCATTTTTAGCGATTTGCCTTGCGCTGAGGCCGCGACCGTGTTGGTTGAGGATGAGCTCACGTAGGAATTGTGGTGAGCGGCAGATGCCTTCAGCTTGTGAGATAAGTTTGCGTAATTCTTCGGCGCGTTCTTCCATTCTTTGGTCAAGGACGCGTAGTTCAGCTTGACGTTGCGCAAAGGTAGCCACCAGTTCACGTTCTAGCTCAGCATTATGTTGTAGGCGAGCTAGGAGAATTTCTTGGTTAGCTTGTAGTTGTTGTACCAAGTCTTCTGACCGGCGCAAACGTAAAAAGAAAAAAAGAATAGCAACCAGCAAAATAAGTTCAATGCCGGTGAAAACGAGCACAGCCCATAGTGAAAGCATATAATATCCTACATTCGGTGTTTATACTTTGATATTTAACAGATTTCCCACCAAAGGGTCGGGAGAAGGTTGAGGTTCTTCCTTATCGCTCTTGGATGCATTTCTTTCAAGAGTTTCAAAGTTTCCACGCGAATGCTTAGATTCGTGCTCACCATTATCGGCCACGCGTGCTTCAACGCTGGACTCTGGAGCTTGAACTTGGTTTTGTTCAAGCTTAGCCATTTCGTTAGCAATGGTGCGTGACATGGCGAGAGCCACTTCGGGAGCCGTGGTGGCATCGCTAGCCACACGAGTGGCAAAACCTGTTTGGGCATACATAAGCCCGACAGAGGGGTTAATGTTCATGGCGCGCCTCCAAGGTAAAAGATTGCACGCATGGCTCATGAGCCGTAACCTAGTGAGAGAGGGGGGTATACCTCTCTTTCTTATTTACCTATATACCCTTCAAAAAGCATATCTTGCACTTCGCCACTTACAAGGTAACCGCCAAAAACAGAAGATAAATCTTTTTTAATGGTGGGTACATTGGTGTGGTCAATGAGGAAGTGGTAAGGTTTATTGACCAAATAATAGTATACCGCATCACGTAGGAGAACCATTTTGTTTTGTGCTTCTAGCTGTAATTTTTCATCATTAGTTACAATGGCGAATTTACATACGAGAAAAACTTGCCCACCTTTGCCATCTGGTAAAGGAATCCAATACGGCTCAAAGGAAACAATATGATCCGTAGGGGGCAGTGGTGCTGCTGGTGAGCTTGGCACCACAATAATTTCTGGTTCTACAGGCGGTGGCGGCGGGGTTCGTAATACAAACCACCAAAGTGCCGCCACGCCTAATAATACTATAACTACAAGAGCTATGATAATAAGCTTTAACTTGCTCTTGGGTTTTTCTTCTTGAGGGGCTTCATCCCCTTGTGGCTCAGCCACAGCAGGGGTATTGTCTTGTTGCTCTTCTTCTTCTGGCTCATCATTAAGAAAATCGGCACCTTCTAAATCAAGTGCGACCTTTTCATCGGTGCTTTGTTGCACTTCAATGTTAAGATCCTCTTGGGCGGTTTTTTCTTCAACTTGAGACATGCCACACCATTTTCCTTATGCCTTTTGCAAAATAATGATGCAAAGTTTGCGCAATAAAGACAATATTTTTTAGGTTATTGTTTATTAAGGGAATATTTTGTCAATTTTTTGTTTTAGTGTATCAGCTGTAAAAGGTTTTACAATGTAGTTAGATACTTTTGCTTGAACAGCTTCTAAAATATTTTCTTGTTGTGCTTCAGCAGTAACCATAAGGAAAGGGGTGTCACACAATTTTTCATCGGCGCGAACTTTGCGTAAAAGTTCGATGCCGGTCATTTGAGGCATATTCCAGTCAGAAACAATAAATTCGATTTTTTCCCTTTGTAAAATTTCCCAAGCGGTGGTGCCGTCATCGGCTTCTACCACATTGTTAAAACCCAACTGACGCAAAACGTTACGTACAATGCGGCGCATTGTTGAAAAGTCATCTACAATGAGAACTCGGATATCTGGATCATACGGCATATGCTTTACCTCTTTATTCTAGGATGTTATTCAAGGTATGAATCGTGTTTGTAAGCGTTAAAAAACTCTTGGCGCAGTCGCTTTAGGGCTTGTGAGTGTAGTTGTGAAACTCTCCCTTCTGTGATGTTCATAACTTCAGCCACTTCACGCATATTCAATTCATCACTGTAATAAAGAGACAATACCATTTTTTCCCTTGGTGTCAATGTACTTATAAGGGGTATGAGTCGCTCTAGAATTTCTTTCTCAGCGGTTATGGCATAAGGCTCTTCATTATGGTGTGTATCATCTAGCATGGTATCTTGCACAGCGTCGAGAGAAACTAGAAGCTGGTTTTGCAATGCTTCTAGTCCTTGACGGATTTCACTTAAGGGTAAACCTGTTACCTCCATAAGTTCTTCTTCGGTGGCAGAACGTCCGTGATTACGTTCAATGATACGCATGGCAGCGTCAATTTGTCGAATTTTTTGGCGTAATGGGCGTGGAAACCAGTCAAGCTTGCGTAATTCATCCAACATGGCACCGCGTATGCGGTTACCGGCATAGGTGTCAAAGCGTACACCAAGTTGCGGTTGAAATTTTCCTAATGCTTCTAAGAGTCCTAAAGTACCGGCGCTAATCATTTCGTTGAGAGAAACAGTCTTAGGGAGCTTGGCTTTCAGGCGCAAAGCAAGAAAGCGAATTTTGGGCGCATAGTGACGCACAATGCTCTCTTGCTCTGGTGGCGTGAAATCGCACCAAGAGGAGTGCCCATGTTCCATGGCTTCCCAAGGGGGCATGTGCTGTTTTGAAGCGTGAGCTTCGCGCATTAGGGGCTCCTTTAAGACTTGCAAAAGTAAGTAGGCTTACCCATTATTGTTGGAATAAAAGTTTTTTCCAGAAAAATTTAATGTTACCGTCAAGGCGATGTGCCGTTTCCCATTCTAGCATATTTTTGGCAAGTGTGCGTACTGCCTTAGAAGCTGCGGCGTCAGGAGCATGTACAGTAAAGGGAAGCTGTTGTACCACTGCTTGGCGTATGGCTGAGTCTCTGGGGATAATTCCCACAAGGTCTAAAGATACGCCGCTTAAAAAATGTTCACAGGCTTGATAGAGGCGGCTGAATATAACTTTTGCGCTGCGCATGTCGTGAGCAAGATTGATAAGCACTTTGAAATGTTCCACGTCATGTGTGCTCTTCAATATTTTTATGAGAGCATAAGCATCTGTGAGAGATGTGGGCTCTGGCGTAAGAATAATAAGACGCTCTTGAGCTGCTAGGTTAAAGTACAGCACATTATCATTGATGCCTGCGCCTGTATCCACCAAGAGGAAATCAATTTTTTCTTCTAAAGTGTCCATGGCTTCTAAAAGCTCTAGCTTTTGCCCTGTGTCTAGGGCTAACATTTCACTCATGCCTGAGGATGCCGGCAAAATAGAAAACCCATACGGAGTAGGGTAAAGAATATCTTGCAGGGTGACATCTTCTTGAAAAAGATGAAAAAGATTTTTATGCGGGGTAAGACCCAACAACACATCCACATTGGCAAGACCTAGATCAGCGTCAAGCAATACTACGTTTTTCCCTTTATTTGTCAGTTCGACAGCAAGGTTTACGGAAAGATTGGTTTTACCAACGCCTCCTTTTCCGGAAGAAATGGAAACAACCAATGGATATGTATCTTGCATAAAATCTCCCTAATGTCCTCTGTGTATAATATATACTTTATTTGCAAAAAGTATATACGCTTTATGCATTTTGTGTTTGACCTGCGCTAGGTAATTGTCTTTTAAAAATAAGTCGCCATAAAAGAGACTCGCTGGCACTGGCAAGGGTGCCCCTGAGTTCTGCCCCAAAAGAAAGAGCCGACACAGGCAAGTAACAATTGGCTGCTGCATTTACCAAGGCTCCATAGCTCATGGCTTCGTCAAGTTTAGACCATACAATGCTGCCGGAACCATCTGGGGTGTAGCGTTGTAAAAAATTAAGTAATTGTGCCCCATCATAGCTGGGCGCCAGTACCACATGTGTGGACTTACTGCCGGCTTCATCGCCTTCAAGACCTAGTTCGGCATATTTGGCAGATAAGGTTTCACCGCTGGTAAGGCTTGGTAAATCAATAAAAATTTTATCCAGATGGGCATAGTTTACTAAGGCGCGTTTCATGCTCTGGGCGTCGGCTGCTTCGGAATAACTAAAGTCTGAGAGCTCTGCCCAGTGGCGCAGTATAAGCCTACCATTACCGCGTTGACAGTCTGCATTGATAAAAGCAATGCGTAAGCTGGGGTCTTTGGAACGTAATTGTAAAGCCATGCGTAAAGCTGATGTGGTTTTACCTACACCAAAAGGGCCTGCAAAACAATGGATACGTTGCTGCCAATTTTCCTCATTCCAAGGAATGACCGTTACAATATTACCCAAAGACTCCAAAACAGATTCACCGGGAGCGGCTAAAAGTCTGCGATATAATTCTAATATCACAGCATCGGAAACCCCTTCGCGTTGTAAGTATTCCAAAGCAACTCTTTGACGTGCTGTCAATTTATCCATTTGCATGGAAGGCTTCATAAGGGCAAAGAGATGATCTTTAATTTGTAACCATTCTTTGTGCCAATCATTCCAGCCACTGCTTTGGTGATCGTTATAATTTGTAGTTACAGATGTGACGGGTGCGTTGGTATGCGACAGGGAACGAGGTCGTGTGGTACGCCCTTGCTCTCGTAGACTACGTAAAGAGGGCATTTCTTGCGAAGGGGCGCGTCCTGCCACTTGTCCGCTGGGGCGACTAATCGGAGAAGCAGGGGGATTTTCTATGTCAGAAAATTGACCACTTTCCATCACTTGTGAAGCCATTTGTTTTACCCTCTGGCTTGCCATGATAGCTTGTTTTGCTTCTGCTTCTTGCGCTGCTGCCGCCGCGGCATTGTTGGTATAGGCTGCTTTGGCCGTAGATTTAGAAGCCCCTGCTGCTGGCGCCATGGTTCCGGGAAGGGGGTTGCGTTCCACGCCAGCGGTCACTTCGTAAAAACGCTCTCCGCCTCTACGTAAAGTTCTGTTACTTAAAATAACAGCTTCAGGCCCTAATTCTTCTTTAATTTGAGCCAAAATGCTTTGAGTGCTTTTGCCCATATATGTTTTTACATGCATTATTCAATCCCCACTATGCCTACGGATTGCAATTGCACGTCAGAAGGTATTTCAGCTTGAGAAATAACGGGCACCGCAGGTAAAAAACGTGTGATGAGCTGTGCCAAATGGGGGCGAATGATGGGGGAAGCCAACATTACGGGTTGCCCTTCTGCCATGACGGCATTTTCTACAGCGGCATTGACGTTTTGGATAAGTTTTTGTGCCAAAGCGGGGTTGAGCGATAAGAAAGTTCCGCCGTCAGTTTGACGTATACCTTCTTGCACCGTGCGCTCAGCCGTTTGGTCTAGTGTTAATACAGAAAGACTACCCATGCTGTCTAGATAGGGGCGTACAATGGAACGCGCTAAACGTTCACGTACATACTCAGTCAGCAAATCAGCCTGTTTAATGGCTCCGCCATAGTCTCCCAATGTTTCCACGATGGTGAGCATATCACGTATGGTGACATTTTCACGTACTAAAGATTGTAATACTTTTTGCACAACACCAAGGGGAAGAGTGCCCGGCACTAAATCTTCCACAGCTTTGGGCGAATTTTTTGCCAAAGTATCTAGCAAGCCTTGAACCGCTTGACGATCAAGGAAGTCACTTAAATGCTTGCGGAATATTTCTGTTAAGTGCGTGGCAATAACCGTGGCGGGATCCACAACTGTATAGCCAGAAAGCATAGCTTCTTCACGTTGGGTTTCAGGAATCCATAATGCCGGCAAGTTGAAGGCGGGCTCACGGGTTTCAATGCCTTTGATTTGCGTGGTGGCATTGCCTGGATCCATGGCTAAGAAGTGGTCGACTAAAATTTCCGCTGAAGCCACTTGGTTTCCTTTAATAAGCAAAGCGTACTGACCTGGCTTCAATTGTAAATTGTCGCGTAAGTGTAGGGCAGGGATGATAACCCCCATGTCCAAAGCAAATTGCCGGCGTATGGAGCGTATGCGTGACAATAAATTGCCGCTTTGTTCTTCGTCCACCAAGGGAATGAGGCCATAACCTACTTCTAATTCTAAAGCGTCCAAGGGGAGAAGAGCTTGTACTTCTTCAGGGGTATCGGCACTGCCACTTTTGGCATGCTTGCCACCTTTTTTCTTTCCGTCTGGCCCTATGGCATCTTGGTCATCATCTTCAGTTCTCGCTGTCATACGTGCGGCCACATAACAAGCAATGGAAAGAATAAGAAAAGGCAATGTGGGTAAACCTGGAACTATAGCAAATACCAGTAATACCACAGAAACCATTTGTAAGGCGCGCGTATTAAAGGTAAGTTGCGCCATGAATTCTTCACCCATTTTGGCTTCAGCTGCGGCACGTGATACTAAAATACCTGTGCCGGTGGAAACCAAAATAGAAGGAATGGTAGATACCAAACCGTCACCAATGGTGAGCAAGGAGTAGGTGGTAAGCGCTGTTCCCCAGGGCATATCTTTTTGCACAACACCTATGAGAATACCCCCAATGAGGTTAATCATGGTGATGAGCATGCCAGCGTTTACGTCACCTGTCACGAACTTACAAGCACCGTCCATGGCGCCGTAAAAGTCGGCTTCTTTGCGTAAGGCGTGGCGGCGGCCTGTGGCTTCATTTTCATCAATGAGACCGGCGTTAAGGTCGGCTTCGATGGCCATTTGCTTACCCGGCATGGCGTCCAAGGTAAAGCGGGCAGCCACTTCTGCAATACGTGAAGTACCGCTGGTAATAACTGTTTTGTTTAGAATAAAGAGAATCATGAAGATAACGGCACCTACAATGTAGCTACCGCCCACCACAAATTCACCGAAGGCGCGAATAACCGAACCCGCTGCATCAACCCCTTTTTCTCCATCAAGCAAAATAAGACGTGTGGATGACACGTTAAGCGCAAGGCGTAAAAGGGTGGTCACCAAGAGGAGTGAGGGGAATATGGAAAATTCCAGAGGTGAAGTCATGAACATGGTGGTGATGAGTACAAGTAAAGAGATGGAGATACTTACAGCCAGCATAATGTCCAACATGAATGTGGGCATGGGAATAAGCAACATAAAAAGAATAAGCACAACGCCGCCAGCAAGCATGAAATCTCCATGCTTGGCAAAGCGTTCGTAATTAAGCTGTGGTAAACTGCCAGCCATTTTTATGACATCCTTTTTTTATACTCATGACGCTCAAAACAAAAAGAGCGTACGAAAAATTTATTTTATTTTTTAGGCACCTTACCCTGCATTTTCCAAATGCTGGCAAGAATGGAGGCCGTGGCCTTATACAATTCTTCGGGAATTAAATCTCCCACTTCTACACTCTTATACAAAGCCCGTGCCAAAGGTACATTTTCGCGAATGGGAACGCGATGTTCTCGAGCAATTTCTTTGATTTTCTCTGCAATATGGTCTGCGCCTTTGGCCAAAACAATGGGGGCAGGAGCTTGTTGTACGTTATAGCATATGGCCACAGCGATATGGGTAGGGTTTGTAATAACCACGTCAGCTTTGGGAATATCCTGAAACATGCGCCTTTGGAGCACTTCCATCATTTTTTGGCGTTGTTTAGCCTTAATCTCAGGGTCACCGTCCAATTGCTTGTGTTCGTCTTTCACTTCGCTCTTGGTCATTTTCAAATTTTCATAGTATTGAAAACGGCTTTGCCAAATATCAAAGGTTGCAATGGCGCACATGGGAATGAGGGTGTAATACACCATGTTAAAACCTGAATCCAGCATATAACGCATTACGCCGGCGGCGTCTTCATGAAACATGGGAAGAAAATTTTTAAATTCCTGCGTGATGATTAAAGCAGGAATAAGGCCAATGACAGCGGAAAAAAGCAAGCTTTTTAACAAACGAAAAATGGTTTGTGGGGAAAGAAGCATGTTTTTTAGCGAGGATATAATATTAAAACGCTCCCACTTGGGGGTAAATACTTTGCTAGTCCAAAGAGGGCCCACTTGTAAGCGCATACAAAGCCATGCTAAAAAACCTAAAAAAAGTAAGATAGGTAATATTATTTTAGCCAAATACGCGGCAAGCCAAATGACTAAACTATACACAGTTTCAGGGGTGGGCTCAAACTCATGAAAGCGTGTAAAGAAATATCGCATGAGGGACGTGACTTCTTGCCCCATGGTCTCTATCCAAAAATACAATCCTATGAGCCCACCTATAAGACTAACAACTTTACTGGCTTCTTGAGATTTAGGTACATTACCTTCATCACGGCTTTTGTTTATCTGTTTAGGGGTAGCTTCTTCCGTTTTACTGGGGTCTTCTTGTTTTCCAAACATACCAACCTCTATTTATTTAAAGGGCTAGCCACATGCAGGAGATTGGCAAGCATGGCGTCCATTTGTGTAATATAATACGCCATATATTCAGCCATCATGATAAGCATCATACCTAAAAAGAAAAAACCTGTGCCAATTTTAATGGGAAAGCCTATGTCCATAATGTTAATTTGTGGTGAGGTACGACTTACCAAAGCTAAAGCCAGCTCCACAAGAAAAAGAGATACCATGATGGGAGAGGCGATTTTTATGGCAATGATGAAAAGTTGACTGGAAAGCACCAATACTTCACGTAAAAGCATTTCACTAAGCACCATACCACCAGCGGGAATAACTTTGAAGGTCATGGCAAAGGCTTGTAGCATATGCAAATGCCCATCAAGAGCAAGAAAGGTAAGGGTGGCTACCATCCATAAAAAGAATGCTGTAATACCCGTTTGGTTACCGGTAAGAGGGTCTGCAAAGCTAATCATGGTAAAACCCATTTGGAAACCAAAAAGCTCACCGCCGGCTTGAATGCCCATGAACACAAAATTGACACACATGGATAGGACTAAGCCTAAAATGATTTCATTGATAAAAAGTATGACAATATCAATGGGGTGTGCGGGCATGCTTATGCCTGACAAAGACATTTGTGGCCAAATTCCTAAAGTAATAACAATGGTTGCGGCGGCCTTTACCTGCGTTGGTACTCTGTCTGTAGAGAAAATAGGCAACATAAACATAACTATACTAACACGCATAATGGTGAGTATGAAGCTTAAAATTGATTCTACAGGTAAATTAAATATGTCCATGCCAGTGACCTATGCAAAAAATGTGCAAATTTGTGTAATATTTATACACAGTTCGTGTAGTATCGGGCTCGAGGTATTTACGATGACGCCCATGGAAGAGAAAGACGTTTTCTGCGGCATGTGTAGCATTGGCAGGGTACTTGTGTCCATGTTTAAAGTGGCGTAAAATTTTACCAGAAAACGTATTCCATACGTTTATTTCTGGCAAAATTTATTAAGCTTTTTAAGTTATAAATTCTATTTTTACTGATATTTAAGTAGTTTTTCAGTGTCGACTATATAAAATTTGAAAAATTGAAGGAATGAAAAATTATGCAACTCCTACATCTGAATCAAAAACTAGAAAAAAATATACAACGCTTGGGACAAATTTTACTGCATAAAGGTTGGGTATGTGCCACTGCAGAGTCGTGCACGGGTGGGCTCTTAGGTGCTTCCATGACGGCAGTACCCGGCGCTTCGAGCTGGTTTTCCGGAGGCGTCATGGCCTACGCCAATGCTGTGAAGGTGGCACAGCTGGGGGTAAGTGCTGTGACGCTGTTACAAGAAGGCGCTGTGAGCGAAGCGTGTGTTCGCGCCATGGCGCAAGGCTTATGCGAAAAGTTTTGTGTGGATGTGGGGGTGAGTATTTCTGGAGTAGCGGGGCCTGACGGTGGCAGCGTTGAAAAACCTGTGGGCACGGTGTGGCTTGGCTATGCTGTCAACGGCGCGCTTTATGCCGAACTTCTACATTTGCAAGGTACTCGTGAGGAAATACGTACCCAAGCTGTGGCGTTGGCTGTGCAAGGTTTGTTGCGGCATATGAGCGACTACATAGTCGATGCTGATTTTACGACATAAATTATCATTGGAAATAAGACTTCGCCGCAATGAACTTTTTCAGCCATCTGAAACAGATATTGTATGTGTAAACTTTGCCAGAAAAGGTATGTTCTACGTGCATTTCTGGCAAAGTTTTATGATTTTTGCTTTAAAATACTGCTTCTATGCTTAGCTAGATGATTTTTCTATGTTTACTAAATATATGAAAAGTATTGCGCAAGATTTTTACATTTGAAAGCCTAAGTGAAACATATAAAAACCCACACCTAGCATGGCAAGAGCCAATGTGATATTGAGTGCTTTGCTCAATGTGGCGTATTGGTTATTTTGCGAAAGTTTTTGCACCAGCCCCACAGATGTACCGGCAACCACGGCTAAGATACCGTGCCCAAGAGAATACATAAGAAAAAGCAATGTGCCAAAAGCTAAACTGCCTTTTCCTGCCACCACAGCAATAAGCGCTATAAGTATGGGAGTGGAACAAGGAGAGGAGAAAATGCCGCCTAAAATACCAGCTAAAAAGGCGCCTAACATGCCTTTCTTTTTGCTTTTGGATAATAAGTGGCTAGACGGAATAAATTCATATAATCCTAGCATTTGTAGCGTCATAAGCATCATCAAAATACCAAGGCCAAAATACCACCAAGACACGGAAGTTCCTATAAGTTCACCGGCAAGAGAAGCCATAATGCCAAAGGCCGTGAATGTGAGTGCGCTACCCAAAGCAAAAATAACCGAAAGCCAAAAAGCACGTTGTGTATTTTGCTCAGAGTTTTGATCTTGTGCGCCGCCCACGTAGCCCACAATAAGAGGTACACTGGAAAGGGAACAAGGGGTAAAAGAGGTAAGAACACCGGCCACAAAAGCAATTAAAGGGGCTAACCATGTGGAGTGTAATAAAAGATCTGAGAGTTGTGTAAGCAGTGCGTCCATTATTTTTTTTCCATATCTTCTAAAATATCACGCATTTGTTCTTCAGTAAGGCCACCTTGATGCACAGTGTAGATGTGCTTTTGTGTTTCTTTGTCTTTGAAGGCGATGAACTCAATATCATCCACTTCATTAGGCACATAAGGGCTACCGTCGGCATTAAAAATTAATTGTGTGGGAATAACTTGTACGGGAAAGCCTTTGGAAGCTTGCGGGTTTTTCCACACATCTACAAATTTGATGATGGCTTTATTTTGCAATTCGGCATTCAATTTTACCAATACCGGTGCCATGGCTTTACAAGGAACACAGGCATCTGCGCCAAAGTCTATAATCATAGGTACTTGTAAACTTTTTAGTTCTGGCAAATCAATATTTTTTGCATGTAAGGCAAAGGGGCCGTCTTGAGGCACATTGGCGGCTATGGGTTCGGGAGTGGATTGTTGTTGCATGTACCAAAGGCCAAAAATGCCTAAGAGCATACAAAGAGGCACTATGATTTTTCCAAGTTTTTTTGACATGAGATCTCCTACTATTTTTTATACACTGACTATGTGTTTTGAATGATTATGGTGACAGCGCATGATGTTTATGCGCATGCTGCTTGCGCAGAGCCTGTACATCGGGCTGTCTCTGTTTCGGCTGTGCTTGTGGTGGTAATTTCTTGTAAAAGCTGCATGGCATGGGCACAGCCTTCTGCCGAAATTTGATAATGTGTCCACTTTCCCACATACCAGAAAGTGACGAGTTGTGATTCGCAGAGGATCTTCATGTGATAGGAAAGAGCAGATTGCGCAATATGGAGCTCGGAGGAAATTTTGCAGGCGCATTTTTCCCCTGTGCGTAAAAGTTCTAAAATTGCTATACGTTTAGGGTCACAAAGCGCTTTAAAAACTTTGGCTTTTTTTTCATGGCAAGAATTCATTTGCACCTCAAATAAAAAATATTTGATATGTATAGGTGTCAAATCAAAAAAAGTCAATGTGAAAAGATGAAAATGAAATGCCGTCTAAAACATGTGTAATGTCGTAAACGGCATGAAAAAAATATTTTGTGATGCTTTTACAGGGGTTATTTCAAGCGGGTTATGGTGATAGCTTCTTCCATAGGATGTACTAACGTCATGCCGTCGGGGAGAATAAGGGTGGCTTTACCCATGGCTTGTTGCTGTGGCTCTAATAAAGGGGGAGTGATTCTGGCTTCTGCTTTTTCTAAGTACGAAATATCATCAGCCAAAGCTTCAGGCACCTCTACCACAAAATTTATGTATTCAGGACTCACGCTATAGTTTGTGCTAGGGCCATTAATGCGCACGCGCCTTTGCATATTAATGCGTGTACGCTGACTTGTGACCGTATAGGTGACAGCAATGATGGATGGGGTGACGGTGGCTTGCGCTTGATGGGTGATGAGGGGGAAGCTTTTGGTATAGGTTCCCGGCTGTGCTTTGGTATCCACGCGCACATCTAGCATGAGGTGATCCACTGCTTCTATGGCCTTTTCTGGTCCGCGCAAAAGAGCAGTATTGGGAGAGACAGAAATATTTTGCACCTTGAAGGCTGAAGCATGTAGGGTGGTCAGTATTTGCGGACGAATGGGCACATTGCGCTCAAGCAAGGTGTCCGTTTCCACAATCATTTGTGCAGGGGATACATGTAAAACCTCAAAGGCGCGAAATTTATTATTCCATCCGGGTTGTGCAAAGGGGATAATGTTTTGCCCCTTAAGTAAGTGCCCAAGATCAATAACATGTCTCTGTTTAGGATCATGGCTTTTTAGCAAGGCTTTGGGGCCGCGCACATTGACAGTGATAGAGTCTAAAAGTCCGCCAGTGATGATAAGATTTTTGGGTACGTTGGTATAATCAAGGAACACTTCCAACTGCATTTCGGTGCGTTCGTCAATGGTAATGGAATACCACGTAATACTGGCAAGACAAAAAGAAATAAGAAGAACAGGAATATTAATGGAGGCAAGCTTATAGCGCATGGGCAATGACCTCTTTAAGTTTAACCGCTTGAACACGAGATGTCATTTCGCCTTTCATCACAACGGAGATTTCGCCTCTTTCTTCAGAAATGACTATGGCAAGAGCATCGGTTTCTTCTGTAATGCCAAGTGCTGCACGGTGTCTTGTGCCAAAATTTTTTCCTTTTGCCACTGCCAAGGGTAAAATACAGGATGCGGCCGCTAATCTGCCCTTACGTATGATGACAGCACCGTCATGCAAAGGAGAAGGATGTAAAAAGATGGAAAGTAAAAGCTTACTGGAAATGGTGGCGTCCAAGGCTGTTCCCTCTTGGCGAATCATATCTTCCAAAGGTAAAGAACGCTGAATGATGATAAGGGCTCCAATGCGCAAACGTGCCATTTCCGTGCAAGCAGAAACTATTTCTTCCACCTCTGTTTGGTTTAAGGTAGTACGTTTCCAAAAATAACGTGCTCCCAACTCCCCAAGGCCATGGCGTATATCCTTTTGAAAAAGAATAACAATAACTAAGAAGAGAGAACCCACAATATGCTCTAAGAGCCAGCGTAATGTGTACAGCTCCAATTGTATGGAAATGAAGTAAAGGAAGAGTAAAATACCCAGACCCAAAAGTGTAGCAAGGGCACGAGTACCCTTAATCATAAGAAGAGCCTTGTAGCCTAAAATGGTGAGAATGGTAATATCCAGAGCGTCACGCCAACTGACACCTGCTGGAATTTCCATGGACGTGAGCATTTCAAGCATGGGCAAATCCTTTATTGTTTCCCAGAGGCGGGGCTGTATGGCTCAATGCCTGATTGTAGATCAAGGGCAAGGTGGAGCGCGCGACGGCTCGCTGCCACATGGTGTACCCTGTGATAGCAAATGCCTTTTGCGCCCAAGAGAGCTGTGGCCATATGCGTGGCTTCGGCACGTGCTTGTGTGTTTTCTACAGCTATTCCCAGCGAAAGGTGTAGAAAAGACTTCATGGAAAGAGCAGCCAGAATGGGGCGTCCAAAGTGCTCTAATTGAGGTAAACATCGTAAAATTTCGAGATTTTGCTCTACGCTTTTGCCAAAGCCTATGCCGGGGTCTAGCATAATATGTTCTTCCGGTAGCCCTGCGGCGGTGAGGCGGTGTAATTGCTCTTCAAAAAAACGCAGTAAGGTGGGCATAACAGAGCCAGAACACAGATTTTGCTGCATGCGATCAGGGCGTGCGGTGCTGTGCATAAGCACATAACCTGGTTTGTACTGTGCCAGTACATCCAAAAGCTCCGGCTCAAAAAGACAGGCAGAGATGTCGTTGATAATAGGTACACCTGCTTCTAATACGGCGGCGGCAGTGGCAGCGTGGTAGGTGTCCACAGAAATATAGGGTGCGCGTAACCCTTGAGTGCGTTCGGTTTCGGGCGTGGTATTGCTCACGGGCATGGCTGGCGTAAAGGTGTCTTCTTCACAGGCGCGCAAGAGGGGAAGAAGCACAGACATAAGTCTTGCCAGTTCTTCTTCACTGCGCAAAGGGGCGGCACCGGGGCGTGAAGACTCTGCGCCTAAATCTAAAAAAGCGGCGCCTTGTTGCCAAAGAGCGTGTGCATGGCTCAAGGCTTTTTCAGGTTGTAAATATTTACCCCCGTCCGAAAAAGAATCGGGGGTAAGATTTACAATGCCCATGAGAGCAAAGGGGGTAGGCGTAAACACCGTACCCCCTCGTAATGTCCATGATGCTTTATTTATGCTCATATATCTTTTTTGGTGGATGTATGAGCATCTTGCTCGTTTTGACCTTCGCCGCTGGGTGTAGCCTCGTGCTCAGTGTTTTCTGGCGCAACCTTTTGGTCATCTTTATTTTCTTCCACATCAAAGGTAAAGTCATCTTGTGATGCAGTTGTATTCTTTTTTTCTTTGGAAGATGTGTTGAGCTCTAAAGGAGGAAGTTTCTTACCTTCCAAAAGCACATCAATGTCAGCACCGCTGATGCTTTCACGCTCTAGCAAAGCTTCCGCAATGGCATGTAAATGCTGAATGTTTTCATTGAGTAATTCATGGCAGCGTGTGCGCGCTTCTGTGACAATGCGCTTTACTTCAGAGTCCACAAGCCGCGCAGTTTCTTCGCTGAAGTTTTTATTTTGCACCCATTCGCGCCCAATAAATACTTCTTCGCCCGTTTCACCAATGGCAAGGGGGCCTAAAGTATCACTCATACCCCATTCACATACCATTTTACGAGCCATGCGAGTAACGCGTTCAATGTCATTGCTGGCGCCGGTGGTAATATCATCAAAGATAATCTCTTCTGCCACACGTCCACCAAGCAGTACCACAAGGTTATTCAGTAAGTAGCCACGAGAATAACCATGTCTGTCTTCTTCAGGCAATTGCATGGTAACACCCAAGGCACGCCCACGGGGAATAATGGTTACTTTATGTACAGGGTCTGTTTTGGGCAGTAAACGTGCTGCCAAAGCGTGCCCTGCTTCGTGATACGCGGTAATGCGCTTTTCTTCATCAGAGAGAATAAGACTGCGTCTTTCTCTTCCCATAAGTACTTTGTCTTTAGCCCATTCAAAATGTGCCATGGTGAGTTCATCATCATTGGCTTTAGCGGCTTGTAAAGCGGCTTCATTGACAAGATTTTCTAAATCTGCCCCTGAAAAACCGGGGGTTCCGCGTGCCAAAGTATCAAGATCCACATCAGTGCTGATGGGAGTACGACGTGTATGCACTTCTAAAATGCGACGACGGCCTTTAAGGTCTGGTGTGGGTACAATGACTTGACGGTCAAAACGGCCGGGGCGTAAAAGTGCGGGGTCCAATACGTCAGGGCGGTTGGTGGCCGCAATGAGGATAACCCCTTCATTGGATTCAAAGCCATCCATTTCCACAAGTAATTGGTTTAATGTTTGTTCACGTTCATCATGTCCGCCGCCAAGACCGGCGCCACGTTGGCGACCTACGGCGTCAATTTCATCAATGAAAATGAGGCAAGGGGCATTTTTCTTTCCTTGAGTAAAGAGGTCGCGCACGCGAGAGGCGCCCACACCCACAAACATTTCCACAAAGTCAGAACCAGAAATGGAGAAGAAAGGTACGCCTGCTTCACCTGCCACAGCACGTGCCAGCAATGTTTTACCTGTTCCGGGAGGACCCACCAATAAAACACCCTTGGGTATACGGCCACCAAGGCGGGTAAATTTTTTGGGGTTGGATAAAAATTCCACCACTTCGGCTAATTCTTCCTTGGCTTCGTCAACGCCGGCCACATCCTCAAAGGTGATGCGACCTTGCTCTTCAGTGAGCATACGCGCACGAGAACGCCCAAAACTCATGGCTTTACCGCCACCGCCTTGCATTTGGCGCATGAAGAAAATCCACACCCCTATAAGTAACAACATGGGGAACCAAGAAATGAGCAATGTCATATACCAAGGTTGATCATCTAAAGGTTCAGCTTTAATAATGACCTTTTTTTCCATGAGACGGTTCACAAGGTCACCATCGGCAGGGGCATAGGTTTGTACATTTTTACCGTTTATACTGTGGCCAATGAGGGTTTTACCCTGAATGGTCACTTGCGTAATGTCACCTTTATCAACTTGTTGCAAAAATTCCGTATAGGACACCTGTTGATTGGCGCTTTGCGGTTGTTGGAACATGTTAAAAAGCATAACCATGGCTAGAGCAATAATGGCCCAGAGCGTAAGGTTGCGAGTGAATTGGTTCACGTTTCCTCCGTGATTTTAGTATATTATATGTTTATTTTTATTTTTTAAAGAGTATGCGTTCCCATATAACGAGACGTATAATTTTTAAACAATAAGACTGCTCTTGTGTTTGGCAATGATTTCAAGGCAAATTTTTATAGTAAATTCTTTACTCAAAAACTACCGAACTCTTTCAGTATATAATGTTTGAAAAAAATTTGCAAATCTTCTTGAGGGGAATCATGCCCATGGGGAAAAAATAGTTATGGCGCGTAAGAGGGTGGGTTAAGCTATATTTTCGCCGTGTTAGCATGTGAAATACAAAAGGCTTTGTAAAAGTATTACTTTTTTAAGCAATAAAAAGATATATTTTGTCATATAGGTTCATGGTGGTGGGAAGTATGCTTTTGCGTTAGCTCATATTGTGACTCAGCTAGAGGCTTTTTGCGCCTAAAGTGCATCTTATTTCATAAATTATGCAAAATTATATCTGAAAATAAGGGCTCAAAACTTTGAATTTGTAAAGTTTTTGATAAGAAAAAGTACATATGCATGAAATTATGCTATACTTTTCAGGCAGGAAAAGCTAAGCCTAGCGTCATATTACATGCAAGAGCTATCCAATGGCTCGTGATAAATAGGATGAAATTATGTTAGAAAAGTTTTTTGCGCTTTCAGAACGCGGTACCACAATACGTACAGAAATTGTGGCTGGTCTCACTACCTTTATGACTATGGCGTATATTTTGGCTGTGAATCCCAGCATATTGAGTGCAACAGGCATGGATGGTTCTTCGGTCTTTGTAGCCACAGCCGTGAGCGCCGCAGTGGCCACGGCCATCATGGGGCTTATGGCTAATTTGCCTGTAGCTTTAGCGCCGGGCATGGGGCTTAATGCCTTTTTTGCATTTACGGTGGTTTTGGGCATGGGCTATTCGTGGCAATTTGCTCTGACAGCAGTGTTTTTAGAGGGACTCATTTTTATTTTCCTCACCATAACTAATTTACGTGAGGCCATATTACGTTGTATCCCTGCCTCCATGAAAAAAGCTATTTCTGCGGGTATTGGCCTTTTCATTGCCTTTATAGGACTTAAATCTGCCGGTATTGTTATTAATAATGAAGCTACCTTGGTGGGTATAGGCTCCATGGCAGATCCTGGGGTTATAGTGGCTGTGGTAAGTATTATTCTTACTGGTATATTGCTATGCTATAAAGTGCGCGGCGCATTGTTGTTCGGCATTTTAGTTGGTGCTCTCTTAGGTGTTCCTTTGGGGGTAACTAATATAGATGCTTTCAATAGCGAAATGCTTTTTACCATACCAAGTGTGGCTCCCACCTTCATGCAATTTGAATGGGGACAAGTCTTCACTTTGGATATGGCTTTAGTCTTATTTACCTTTTTATTTGTAGACTTGTTTGATACTTTAGGGTGCTTGTTGGGTCTTGCCGGCAAAGCGGGTATTTTAGATGCCGATGGCAATATTCCACGCGCTAAAAGTGCTCTTATGGCCGATGCTTTGGGAACAACCCTTGGTGCCGTGTTGGGAACATCCACCGTTACCACGTATGTGGAAAGTGCCAGCGGTGTGGCAGCAGGCGGGAAAACTGGACTTACAGCCATAACAGTGGCAGTACTTTTCCTTATTTCTTTACTTGTGGCACCTGTTTTCTTGCTTATCCCAAGTCAAGCTACTTCGGCTGCCTTGGTATTGGTAGGCTTGTTTATGATGGGACCCGTTACTGGTATTAATTTTGACGATTTCCAAAAATCCATTCCTGCCTTCCTTACGCTTATTATGATGCCGCTTACTTTTAGTGTGGCTACGGGTATCATGTGGGGTATTATTGCCCATGTTATTATTAGTCTTGCCACAGGTAAAACCCGTGAGCTTACCATTATATCGTACATATTGGCAGCCATATTCATTGCCAAGCTGTCCATGAGTTAAAGGCTTTATGGCCATAGGCTTATATTTATGAAGGCCATTGAAAAAGTATTTTTGTATAAATACGCTTTCAATGGCCTTTGTAGTTGATTTTACACAGCGGCAAAAGGTTTTATATTAACACTCTACCATACTTACAGCTAAACCACCTGTGCTGGTTTCTTTAAATTTTGCATTCATTTCGCGCCCCGTTTCATTCATGGCACGAATAACTGCATCTAGGGTAACCATATGATGTATACCTTGTTCGCATTGAGCCAAGAGGCAAGCATTATAGGCTTTAATGGCGCCTACGGCATTACGCTCAATACAAGGAATTTGCACATAGCCGCCCACGGGGTCACAGGTAAGGCCAAGGTGATGTTCAAAGGCTATTTCTGCTGCATTTTCCACTACATAAATAGGATTACCGCGTGTGTGGGAAAGCATGGCGGCGGCCATGGCTGAGGCTACGCCCACTTCACCCTGACAGCCCACTTCCGCACCGGCAATGCCGGCATTGTGTTTGGCCAAGTAGCCTATGGCTGCAGAAGCTAACACACCTTCTCGAATGGCGCGTTCGCCAATATTCAAGTCATAGCGCATGGCGTACAAAAGGGCTGGCATAACGCCGGCAGAACCACATGTAGGTGCTGTGACAATGACACCGCCGGAGGCATTTTCTTCAGCGGCGGCAAAAGCATAGGCATTGATACGCCCCATAAATCTGTCTACAGCGTACGGCATGCTGCTGGCTTTATCATATAAAAGTTGCGCCTTACGGTGTACTCCTAAGGTGCCCGGTAAAGGGCCTTCATTATTGAGTCCACGCACCACAGAGGCATACATGACGTCCATTATTTCATCGGTTTTTTCAAATATTTTTGGACGTTCCATGCCTGTGATGGCACTTTCATTGTCTAAAATGAGTTCGTGCAAAGTAAGACCGGTTCTTTCAAGCTGTGTGCGTAATTGTGCCATGGAATTATAAGGATAGAGGGGGGCGCCGTGCGAAGGTTCTTGCCAGCCTTTCCATTGAATAAAACCACCACCCACAGAATAGTATTCTTGTTCTAGCAAAATATGCCCATCTGCATTTTGCAAAGAAAAAATAAGTGTATTGCTAAAAGGTTTATCGTGGCTGATGGGGCCGTCGGCAATATAAGACATGCCTGTGTTTACTTCTATATGGGCGCGGCTACCTAAAAAGAGGGTAAACTCTTTGTCAGCTGTGACTTGTCCCAAAAGGTGCGGCGGGCATGTGGCAGGCTCATGTCCTAGTAGGCCGGCAATGATGGCAGGCTTAGTACCATGCCCAAGGCCGGTGGCACTTAACGAGCCCAAAAGCGTCACGTGGATACTTTGTGCTTTTTCTAAAAGTGCGTCATCAAGATTTTGGCAAAGCTCTTCGAAATTTTTTGCAGCTTTCATGGGTCCCATGGTGTGGGAGGAAGATGGGCCGGGGCCCATTTTAAAAAAGGAAAAAAGCGATGTTTCAATGGGAGGCTTGTTATGGTCTGCAGGGATGTGTAATTCTTTTAAAGCCATGTGCTACCTCAATGGTTGTAAATATGTTTTGAGAAGAATGAATTGGCTAAAAATAAAGTTTTTCTATGTATTTGTAAAGAAGGGATACATATAAATAGCCAATACAGAAAGTGTAAATGTGGTAAAAATAGAGCTACTGAAAAAATCATTTCATATGTCTAAAAATTTAAGTTATAAATTCTATTTTTGCTAATATTTAAGTGGTTTTCAGTGTCAACTAACTAAAAATTGTAATATGCGTTGTTAGAAATGAAGGTATGAAATACCTTTTTAAGGTGCTCACGAGGGTGAATAGTGGGCATTTATTGACCCTGCTTCGCCTTGGCATGCAGCGCGATATACTATAGTATGGCTGAGATAATTCCCAGATAGGAGAGAAAACTTTCATGAATATTCTTTTTATACATCATAATTTTCCAGCGCAATTTCACAAACTTTCTGAACTTCTAGCGCGAAATAGTGAGAATAATGTGGTTTTTTTGTCCTTATTTAGACGCCGCCAAGATTTGGAGGTAAAAGGTGTACATTGGGTAAAAATAGAAAATAATGGTTCGCGGGATTTATCAAAAATATCGCCTTATGAGCAGTCCATGGTTTTTGCTGATGGCTTATTGGCATTACGTAAAAAGGGTTTTATCCCGCATGTACTGCACGGACATGCAAATTTTGGTACCATAAGTTATAGCAAAGATATTTTCCCCAGCGCGAAACAAACGGGTTTTTTTGAATGGCTTTATTCTGATAAAACAGAAAAAGAAATTAATTATACCGGAGCCCAGCCTCCTTTACAGGGAAGGATATACCAAAGGCAATGCAATATTTTAAGTGTGGGGGCTTTAGAAACAAGCGATGTGGCCATCACCGCTACGGAATGGCAAAAGGCACAATTTCCGGCAGAGTATCAATACAAAATACAAGCTGTACACAATGGCATTGATACAGACTTCTTTAGCCCCGGCAAGGCTGTGGAGCTTCCTCCTTCATTGGAGCATTTGCGCGGTAAGCAAATTATAACCTATACGGCACGCTCCTTTGAACCGCATCGCGGCTTTATGACCTTTTATCGCAGTATACCGCTGATACAAAAACGCTTCCCAGAGGCGCATATAGTTATGGTAGGGGATGAAAAACATACCTATTCCATGCCGTTGCCCGATGAAAAGACCTATTTACAACTTATGCAAGAAGAAGTGGATGTGGATACTTCACGACTGCATATTTTACCCATGCTAAGATATCCTGAATATCGTTCCATTTTGCAACTCTCCACGGTGCATGTGTATTTGACTGTGCCTTTCACCACGTCATGGTCATTGATGGAATCTTTAAGTTGCGCATGTATTGTGGTGGGGTCAGATACACCGCCGGTACAAGAAGTCATTACCCATGGATATAATGGGCTGTTGGCTGCATTTCACAGTCCTGAAAGTGTGGCTGAAAACGTATGTTATGCTTTGGAAAACCAAGAAAAATTACAATCTATGCGTTCACATGCACGTAAAACCATATTGCAAAAATATGATGAAAAGATTCTTTTACCGCATTATGCGCAATGCTTAACAGGCGGTATTCGAGCCTAAACGCCTAGCGTGGCTAGAAAATAGAACTTTTTCGAGACCTCTGCGCAATTCATTGCGTAGGTCTTTTCTAAGACAAAGTAGCCAGTGCTGTAAAACGCATGTTCAAGCGTTTTGTAGCACTGGCTAGTATATTTTTTGCACAATGAGCTTATAGTGTTTATGCTCTTAGTTTCCACGCAAAATTTTATTTTTCAAGGTGGCGTTTTCCATACTGAGAAAATTATTCAGCTTAGAAATTTTCAAAAACTCTTCTTTTACACGCTCAAGCTCTTGTTTCGTCAATTCATGATTTTCCAATAAGGATGCTGCAATATTTTGTAACTCTTTGTTTTGCATATGCAGCTCTTTTTCACGATCTGTCATCAAAGGTGCAATGACCATCTTATATTCTTCGCCAGTTCTTGCTTGTACTGGGTTTATATTGGTAAAGATGTGCTGCAGTACTTCATGATCGTGCACAGGGCGCATAACCCATGCGTATTCCACAAAATCTTCATAACACATATGCGCTATAGGCTTGGTGTGGCTAAAAACTTTTTCGCGCATTGTGGGTTTTTCTGTACGCCACAGTATGGTTTGCGGATTACCATTATCTAGCTGTGTACAATAGGAAAATTCTGGGTAGGCATCGTGAATGGCAAAAATGGCTTTAAAAACATCGCCATGCCAAGCCGCTTCTTTAGAAAGCCCAGCGCATTTTTTCCATGCTTCATTTTTGTCTTGAGAGCTTAGGGCTGAAAGATGATTGCTGGGAACGGTATCATCAAAAATCCATACAGTTTTTTCATGGCTGTAAGGGATGGTATTTTCAAAGTCGCGTAGTGTTTGTTCAAAGGTGTGTAGACCATCAATGAAGATGACGTCGAACTTGAAAGGTTTACCGTGGTACAACTCTTGTAAATTTTGAGAGCGTTGGGCGAAGTTTTCAAAGAAGGTATCAGACGTTTCGTTGTAAAATACAGTGCCCTCACGAGTAAATACTTCCGTATCAAATTGGAATTGTGGATCAACACCAATTTTATAGGGTACATCTATCTGTAAAAAAGTAGTGCCTTGAAAAACGCCTATCTCCAGATACGTTTTGGCATAAAATATATCAATGTACGATTGGATTCGTGCCCAAGAGGCATTATATTTTTTGCTAAAGGATTCGGGAAAAAGGTTTTGAAAGAATTTAGCCCGATAATTTCTTAACTCTGTTTTACGCACCACGTCATAAGGTTCAGTGGCCACAGCTTTACGGGCGCTATCTATGGCTTTTTGCAGTTGCCCCTGTGCATCGTAAATGGCGGCCATTTGGGCATGAGGTTCACTCCAAAAGGGGTTATGGTGTAAAGCAGCTTCCATAAGCTCCATGGTAGCTGCGTAACTCCCATTTTTACGTAGGTAACTGGCTAAATGTGCTTTACAAGCAAAATTGCGCGGCTCCAAATCCACGGCTTTTTGCGCATATTCAATGGCTTTTTCGAGATCTCCTTTATGGGCAAACACACGGGCATTTTGTGCATAGCGTTCAGCAATACGTGGGTTTTGCTGTAAAACCTTTGCTAAAAGCTCAATGGCTTCTCGGTGATTTCCTTGCTGTTGCTTATACGCAGCCAATTGTTCTAAGGCTTTAAGATTATGAGGTGCTATTTCTAAACCTTTTTTTATACAAGCTATGGCTTTATCTAATTTTCCTTGTCCGTGATGGGCTGCTGCCAAGCAGATATAGGCTTCAACCTCTTGAGGGTTTTTCATTAAAACTTGTGTCATAAGCTTAATGCAGGCCATATGGTCTTGATTTTTTAGTAAATACTCTGCCAACTCTAATTTTCGCTGTAAAAGGTGTGGCTCCACTTGCACAGCTTTTTCTGCATATATAATGGCTTCAGTATAGTGATGCTGTGTTGCGTAAATAGAGGCTATTTTGGCTAAAGGTTTACTCCATTGAGGATTTTTTTGGGCTAAAGATTGCTGCACTTCTATGGCGTCGTCTACTTTTCCTGCAATGAGAAAAAGGTTTGTAAGCTTTTTATAATTTCTTGTCTCTTGAGGTGTATCAAGAATTTTTTGTTGTAATATACGCGTGTGTTGCTGTTGTTTTATAATGGGTAGAGTGATGCTTTTTCCTATTTCCACATGGTAGCGCTGTACCATTGTAAGGTAGCTGAGCTGCATAAAATCTTCTAAAAGATTTTTTTTCTTAAGGTGTTGCATAATATTATGTGCAGCACGATACTTATGTTGCGCATAGAGAAAATGTGCATGATAAAAAAGTTTTTTAGCGTTATTTAAGGCTGTTGGTTGCTCATAATAGCGCGCAGGTACGGTGCATTGCTCAAGAGGTGATTTTTGAGGACGCGAAAGTAAATGTGGTACAGAGTCAATGTTTTGTGTAAAGTTTTGCGTTTTGTCTAATACATTTTCTAACATGGCAATGTCTAATGTGAAAAGATCATTGGCTTCATCGCTTTTGTCCGTGAAGAGCACCTTTTTTTCCACATGTAAAAGATAATAATTGTCAGAAGTGGCATTGGCAATGACATTAAAGGTGGTGCCGTGTTCGCGTGGAATAACAATGCAACGTGTTTGCAAGTTTTTAGTGAGTAATAAAGTATGCTGTGCTGAGCCACCAATCATAAGACATACTTGTGCAGAGCTTAATTCATGAAGTTGTTGACTGACAGAAAGTTCTTCCGGATATATAATGCGCCAGCCTTTTTTTTGAAGTATTTGTTCCATTTGTGCTTCATTGGCGCATCCGCGTATTTTAGCACGAGAGAAATACACATAACGCCCTGATTGGGGCTTTTCTTCATGATAGCCTAAAAAGCGTGCGTGTTCAGGGTGCAGATGTGTATTAATGCCGGAGCCAGGTTCGGGAAAATGTACTTTAGCAAATTGTGTGGGCTCTTGCAAAAAGATGTGCTCATTATGAATACCAAGGGCTGAAAATATTTCGCTTTGCCAAGGTTTAAAGAGCGAAGGGGAATACGTAAACCCATTTATTCCCACCCAGACAATGGGTAAATTGCATTGTTTTGCATACCAAAGCCTTTGTAAATTCTCCAAGAGAAAATGCCCCCAATGCATGAAAAAAATGCCGCCATAGATAACTTCTTGTGCGGAAAATTTCTGGGGCTTGATGGGAGGGAGGGTATAGTTGGCAATGCCTTTGTCAATCATGCGTTGTAGATGATGTAAGGGCGTTTTTTGTGTATAAGCCCCTAAGGCATAGGCTTTCACTTCACCGGTAATATCTCCCACCATGGGCAGTAAGGTTACATCATCAACGATATCACAGTGTAGAGCGGGTATTTGGCTCATATCAAATGCTTCATGATTAAACATGGGTACTCCATAGGGAATGAAATAATTTGTATGCAATATCTTAAATTTTGTGCAAAATTTACTTTTAAAATAATTGTGCAGAAATCTTATTTTACATGAAAAAAAAATGCATTTCAAATTATAAATGTCATGCGCAGTTTATGTATGGTATACATTGAGACCTCTGTGCAATCACTTTAAAATATAGCTTTGTATCTAAAGTTTAAAAAATTGTTGGAAGTGTAAAATTACATGTGCAGAGGTAAAGACACAAAAATCAATCATTTAACGGCGAAGCAAAGCTATGCCTATTCTTGATTTTTGGTCGCATTGACGACAGTTACATTGTTGTAAAAGATTTTGCCAGAGTTCTTAAAATACCTAAAAAAGCCATGGAGTTTTGCTCCATGGCTTTCAAGGGGTACATAGAATGTTATGCTTTATCTACTTTGTAACTTTTGTAATAAGTCTTGGAGTTCATTAGCCATTTCAGATAAATCTTGCACCGCTTGTGAAGCTTGGTCCATACCATATGCGGTGGAGTTGGCTATATGATTGATTTCATCAATGGAGCGATTAATCTCCTCTGATGTGGCAGATTGTTCTTCTGCTGCCGTAGCAATGCCGGAAATAAGCATGGTATTGGTATTTACCAAGGACAATATTTCTTCCAAAGAATTACCGGAAATGGCGGCAAGCTCTGTGGCCTTACCGGCAAAACTGGCGCTTTCGCTTACACGGCTAATATTCATGGATGTTGTTGTCTGAATACCACGAATACTGTTGCCCACTTCTGTGGTGGCAGTCATGGTTTTTTCTGCAAGCTTACGCACTTCATCAGCTACAACGGCAAAGCCGCGACCGGCCTCACCTGCGCGAGCGGCCTCAATGGCGGCGTTAAGAGCAAGAAGGTTGGTTTGGTCTGCAATATCAGAGATAACGTCCATAACGCTACCAATGCTTTCAGCTTGCTTGCCCAACTGCTGCATGTTGTTTTCCAATTCAAGAGCCACATCATTAACGCTTTTAATGGCGGAAACCACTTGATTAACTAAATCTGCGCCTTCAGAAGCCTTATCGCGCACATTGTTAGATTGTGAATTTGCTTCACCTGCATTGCTAGCTACTTCTAATACCGTGGTATTCATTTCTTCCATGGCGGCCGCTGTGGATGTGACGCGATCGCGCTGTGTTTGAGCGCCACTAGAAACTTCTTCCACTTGTGCAGAAAGCTGTCTGGAAGCAGTGGCCATACGTTCAGAAATGTCCTGTGCTTGTGTGGCCACGTCTACTATGGTTCTTTGAACGCTTTTAATTTCAGTTAAGTTGGTAATAAGCTGTAAAACACAGGCCAACTTTCCTTGCTCATCCTTGAAAGGAATAGCTGTATAAGAAATATCAAGTACTTTACCAGTAGGGCGAGCTACCGTTTCTCCAGTGGCAGGGCGTAATGTGGAAACAGCGATGTTGAGCGCATCCCCTGGGGTGCCGGAGTCGTCACGGTTCATAATTTCTTTGCAGCTCTTGAACATGTAGTCGTTACCCACAATTTCTTTACCCACATTGTTGATATAAACAACACGTAAGTCTTTATCTAAAACAACCACGGGAGCAGTGAGTGCGTTAAGAATATTTTGATATTGTTGTAAGGTGGTATTGGTACCTTCTATCAAAGTGGCATAGGCGCCCTGAAACTGTGCAGATGCAGCCATTACAGTAATATTACCGCCTTGTAATTCATTTTTAACATTTGTATATTCTTGAATGATTTTATTAAGAGAGTCAGGAATACTGCGTAATGCATTGGCAAGATGACCAATTTCATCACTGCGGTGTACAGTATACGCACTATCAAGCTTTCCATTGGCAATATCTGCGGCAAATTCGGCACCTCTCGCCACTGCAGAGACTACAGGGCGAATGATGAGAAAAGCTACTATACAACTTAAAATGACAGCTGCGATGGTGGCGTATATGGCAAGATTGCTTACTTCGGTGAGACTACTAAACACATCGCTTTCTTCAGCTCGTGCAATAATGGTCATACCTGTGCCCGGTACTTTGGTATGGTACGCAATAACGGGTTTATTAGAAACGTTTATATAGGTAGAAACGCCATTTTCTTTATTGGCGATTTTCTTCATATCAGGGGTGATGGATAAGTTTTCTTTGAGGAGATTTTCTTTAGTGGAGTCAAGAACCACGCGACCTTGTTGGTCAATGGCAAAGGAAAAACCAGATGAGGCGATGGTAACACCTTTAAAGACGGACTCATACACTTTGGAAAAATCAATATCACCGGATAACACACCAATAATAGTGCCATTATTGTCTCTTACGGGTAAAACTACGGCTAACAAGATAGCATCGCTCATGGTAGAGCGGCGAGGTTCTGTTTTGGCTTCTTGCCCCTTCACAGCGGCTTTAAAATAATCGCGGAAAGAAAGGTCTGTACCCACAGCGCTAGCATTGGAAGACGCAATAATAATGCCCTTGGTGTTCATAAGATTGTAGCCAGCCATCATGGAAAGAGCCTTGGTGCGCCCTTGTAACCATTGATTCATGGCATGTACTTGTTCTGGAGTGGGGTCTGTAAGTTCTGTAAAATCGCGTGTGACTTTACCTGTGGAAGTTACTTCAATGAAAGATTTAGTGGAATCAATGGTATAGCTAAGCATACGTTGCATGACTTCTGTGGAGACCTGCATGGTATTGAGGGATGTCTCCGTCAAAAGCTCTGAAGCTTTATTGTAAGTCAAGTAGCTTAAAATTCCCATGGAAAGCAATAAAAGTGCTGCAATGGGCAATAAAATTCTCTGCAGTAATTTCATAAATGTACTCCCTTTGATATTGTTTTACTATGTGTACTAAATCTTATCGGAAATAATGACGAACAGTTTATATGAACGTGAGACAAAGAGCAAAATAAATTATGGCATAAAGCAACAAAATTTTTTTTTGATGTTTGATTGCTTGTCTATGGAAATAAAAAAAGCACCGTAACTGCAGGGAGTTGCGGTGCTTTTAAAAAATAGAGGAAGCTATTTTAGAATGAGTAACCTACAGATAAAGAAACAATATGGGCGCCCACATTGCTAGAGTTACCACCTTGCCCTGCTACTCCATGGGATAAGCTTTGGCTAAAGTCTGTATCATAAATCCATAAGTGGGCATAAGCTACGTCCACAGTCCAATTATCCCAATGCATACCTACACCAAGGGTAAGTACATCGCGGCCATTGGTGGGCATGAGGTAATCTGTATATTGAGCATCCACAACAGAGGTTTCATGCCAATAACCGGCGCGTAAAGTGAGCCAATCAAGAGGGCTGTATTCCACGCTGGCATTAAAGTTCCAACCGTCTTTCCATTTCTTAGGGTTGATGCTGGAAATACCGCTATTAAAATGAATATCAAGGCTATTGTAGGTGGACCAACGTGTAAATACGGTGCCAACTTCGAAGCTCAAGTTATCTAAGGGTTTGTAAGCAATACCAAAGGAGATGGAGTCCGGAAGTGTGATGGAACCATCTATACCAGTATCCACCATGCCAAGATATACAGGCCCAAGGGAAGAAATTTGATGTGCAAAGTTACCGGAGCCTGTTAAATCAAGCTTCACTTGGCTTTTATAGGTAAGTCCTGCAGACCATTGGTCATTAAACTTGGCATGAAGGCCGGCATGTATGCCAAAGCCTACGCCATCAGCATTTAAAGATGTGGTATTAAGATAGTCACCAGTGAAGGGATTATTGGTTCTTTGATCCATAAATATGGATGCGTACATAATTTCTACACCCAAAGAAGCCGAGAACATATCATTAAATTTGTAGGCAACGGTAGGTACAGCAGACACTGTGGTAAGGCCTACACCCATGACGCTGTTATTGCCAAACCAATTTTCATCGTAGGCATTGCCAAGGCCAAAACGAGAGAAGAGACCAAAGCCAAGCCAAACATTATCATTAAGTTGATGGCTGATGTAGCCATGGCCGGGAAGCCATTCATTGGGGATGGCGCTTTCGCTTTGACCAGCACCATTGTACACTGTGCCATAAGGAGCAATAAGAGAAAAACCCACCATCATATGCGTGCCGGGAAGTTGTGTGATGCCTGCGGCATTATAAGCTAAAGCAGAAACGTCATCGGCGCGGCCTATCATGCCGCCGCCAAGAGCTAAGCCACGAGCGGACCATTCTGTCATGGCAAAACCTTCAGCCAAGGCAGAGCCGCTAAGACATACAAAAAGAAGCCCTGTCATGATAAGGGCGCGAAGTTTTAACATAGATTCCTCCAGCGGGGGGTAAAAGATAGCATCACTGTTAAAAAGTGATGTGACACTGTGATGTAGCTCTTAGTACATATTTAACGGGTCAAGGTCAAGGGAAAGCTTAAAATGTTTTTTGTCAGCTATTTTAACACAGTAGTTGTAAATATGACGTATGGCCTGCCAATCATGGCTTTTAAGAAGGCAATGAAAGCGCTTTTGCCCGCGCAATATGGCCAAGGGGGCAGGAGCAGGCCCCAGCACTGTGACGCCGTGTTCTTGCCCCACGCGCCGTAACTGCGCCCCCATTTGTAAAAGCTCCTGCGCCCCTTGGGTAAAGTCAAAGGGAAAGGAAATACGAATAAGGGCTAAGTGTACAAAGGGAGGGTAGCGGCGCTTTTCTCTTCTGGCCATTTCATCATGGTAAAAACCCTCAAAATCCGCGTGTTGAATATATTGCCAGCAATAATGATTCACATCGCGGGTTTGAATAAGCACCTTGCCCGGTTTTTGCCCTCTGCCGGCGCGCCCTGCCGATTGAATGAGCAATTGAAAGGTACGTTCTGCGGCGCGGTAATCAGGCGTATTAAGGCCAAGATCGCCATCGGCCACCAAGGCTAAAGTCACCTGGGGGAAGTGATGGCCTTTAGATAACATTTGCGTGCCCACAAGAACTTGCGCTTCTTGGCGCCTAAAAGCTTCAAGAATTTCTTCCATGCGCCCTTCACGGCGGGTGCTATCTCTATCAAGACGTAACACTTTTCCATTTACAAGTGTGCTCAAGTACTCTGTAAGCTTTTCAGTACCTTCACCCATGGGAAGAAAATGCATGCCTTTACAATGCGTGCAAAGGGTGGGAAAGGGCACGGCATGCCCACAGTAATGGCATATGAGCCTTTCGCGTCCTTTATGGTAGGTAAGGCCAATTTCGCAATGCGGGCAACGCGCCACTTTATTACAATCAAGACAATACATAAGCGGAGCATAGCCGCGTCTGTTGAGTAAAATAACGGCTTGCTCTCCACGTGCCAGTGTTTCTTTGAGAGCCACTTCGCTTTCCTGCGCTAAGCTTGCATGACTGTTTTTTTGCCCGCTGATATTTACCAGCTGAATTTCCGGTAAAGTACCGCCGCCCACGCGGGAAGGTAAGGTTTGCATCTGCAACTTCCCTTCTTTGGCAGCGTAAAAAGTTTTTAAATCAGGCGTGGCAGAGCCCAGTACCAAGAGCCCTTTTTGTTGTGCCACACGAAACCACGCCACTTCTTTAGCTTGATAATGTAACTTTTCATCTTGCTTAAAGGAGCTGTCATGTTCTTCGTCCAGCACTATGGCACCAAGATTTTGTAAAGGTAAAAAAAGGGCAGAGCGTGTACCCACCACAATACAAGGGCTTTGGCGTTCTGCCAATAGCCGAAACGTTTTTTCACGGCTGATACTGCCTTGATAACCGTGATATAAAAAAAGAGGAATATGGGGTAAGGCCATGGAAACATCACGCTTAAGCTTTAAGGTCAAAGCCACTTCTGGTGCCAATAAGAGTATGGATAAACCACGAGCATGGCATATCTTAGCTAATTCCATATAGACGGCTGTTTTTCCACTGCCAGTAATGCCGTACAGCAAATGACTTTGCGCTTTCCCGCTGCTTTGTGCCGTGTCTAAAGCCTCTTCAAAGGCCTTCACTGCAATTTCTTGCGCTTCGGATAAGCTAAAGGCCTCAGTGGTGGGAGGTGGCAGAAGGGAGGCATGCGCTTCTTCTTCCTCTTCGCTGGCTTGTATTTGCACATGTCCTTGTTTTAATAAGCTGTTAAGTGCAGGGGCACTTCCAGAACCAAGGGTGCGTAACAGCAGACGTTTATGTGTACTGCCGTGGTCAAGTAAATGGTCTAAAATGGCAATTTGTTTTACCGCCATGGGACGTACAGGCCAAGGGGGATCCACCTGTAGAACACAGAGTTCGGAATTTGCGCTGTCAGTTTTTGGGGGAAGTATGTGGGCTGAGCCTTGCATAAGTGCGTAGGCCAAGGCTGTGCTTTGTGCCGCGTCCATATCTGCAAAGCTTTTAAGGCCGTGTACATGGGCTTTGCCATGTTCAAAAGTGCGAATTTTAACTTGCGCAGAACGCAAGCCCGAAGGAAGAATATGGCGTAAAATATCCCCTTGGCTACGGCATTGGCGCAAGGCCAGTTGCTGTATAAGTGCCAAATATGCAGGGGAGAGTATGGGGCGCGTTTCTAAGGGGGCAGTAATTTCTTTTATTTGCACCTCTTCGCCCAGCGGGTTTTCTTTTTGCCCGTGGCTTATAAGTACGCCCACACGCAAGCCCTTTCCCAAGGGTATGGCTACGCGTAAACCGGCACAGAAAAATGAGGCACTTTCCTTAGGCCACCATGCAGGTAAGGCATAGGTAAAGGTGCTGTAGGGCGGTGTGAGTAGGGCAACTTGATAAAACATGGTATATTTCTTAGGGTTGAGGGGCTTAAAGGGAACATTTTATGCTGCTGCATTGCATGTCGGCTGGCATCATAAGAAGAAAGGCGTAGAAGTTCAACGACTTTTTCTAACCTAAGAATCTGCACAATTGTCTGTGAATCTTATTCTTACGCTTTTGTCATACAGGGGCTTTTTTTGAATTATGCAGGGATTTTTCTTTGGTAAGGCTTGCAGTAAAAAAAAGGGCAACTTTTGCGTAAAAAGCTGCCCTTGATACATACTAATTGTGCGTTTTAGATATCGCTATCCAAAATATTTTTCAGCATACTTTTTAGCTCATAGCGAAGTTTTTCATCTTGCATGGCAAAGTACACGTTGGCGGTAAGATATTCTGCCCAGTCGCCTGCGTCAAAGCGGCGTCCTGTCATTTTTACTGCCAGCATACCTTTGTCTTTGGCTAAAGCTTGTAAGGCATCGGTAAGTTGAATTTCGCCGCCATGACCGGGTTGCACCTTTTCAAGATATTTGAAGATGTCCGGCGTGAGCACATAACGTCCCACGATGGCAAGGCGTGAAGGGGCATCTTCTCGGGCGGGTTTTTCCACCATATCGGTGATACGGTACACACCGGGAGAGATTTCGGTGCCATCTATAATACCATAGCGATCTACCTTATCGTGAGGCACTTCCATAACCCCAATAACGGGCATGTTTTCTGCCATGGCCACATCAATGAGCTGTTGTACACCTGGGGTGCCACCAAACATAAGGTCATCGCCCACCATGATGGCAAAGGGTTTGTCTCGTACAAGTTCTTTGGCGCAGAGTACAGCATGGCCAAGACCCAATTGCTTTTTTTGACGCACAGACATGATATTTACCATTTCAGCCACATCATGCACAATTTTTAATTTGTCGAGCTTGCCGGCGCGTTCCAGCACATGTTCCAATTGTAAATTGTAGTCAAAATGGTCTTCAATAACGTTTTTATCTCTGTTGGTAACAAAAATAACGTCTTTGATTTTAGACTGAATGGCTTCTTCTACTACACATTGAATAACAGGCTTGTTGTAAATGGGGAGCATTTCTTTGGGGATATTCTTACTGGCAGGTAAGGAACGTGTGCCCCAGCCTGCCACAGGAATAATAACTTTACGAATTTTTTCCATAACCTTCCTACTCTTTACTCATATTTATTATATTCATGCGTAGCTACGAAGCTGCGCTTAAGGCTTTTTGAACCATTTCCGCTAGGTGTTCCGCGTGGGTACGCACTTTTATATTGTCTTCACCCTCCACCATAACGCGGCATAGAGCTTCTGTACCGGAATAACGCAATAAAACGCGTCCGCGCCCTGCCAAGCTTGCTTCTACGTCTTTAACCGCTTGCTGTATGAGAGGGACGTCTTCCATGGGAAGCTTTTTGTCCACGCGCACATTAATAAGTGTTTGGGGATAAGGCGTAAGTAAACCTGCCAACTCTGAAAGTGGTCGCTCCTTCTCACACATATAGCGTAAAATTTGTAAAGCGGCAAGCAATCCGTCACCGGTGGTGCTATGTTGACGAAAAATAAGATGTCCGGACTGTTCCCCACCTAGGAGATAATCGCCGCGGCGCATGGCTTCCATAACATAACGGTCGCCCACCTGTGTACGTAAAAGGCTGCCGCCATGCTCGCGCATGAAGACTTCCAAAGCCATATTACTCATTACAGTGGAAACAAGGGTATTATGCGCCAGTTCTTTGCGCTCCATCATGGCCAAGGCACATAGAGCCATGATTTGATCCCCGTCTAAAATGGTGCCGTTTTCGTCCACCACAATGAGGCGGTCTGCATCACCATCCAGAGCAAGGCCAATATCTGCACGTACTTCGCGCACCTTTTCTGCTGTGCGCTGTGGATGTAAAGAACCGTAGCCCTCATTGATATTCATTCCATTGGGATCTGTACCAAGGGTGATAACCTCAGCTCCAAGCTCCTCCAAGGCCAAGGGAGCCACCTTGTAAGCAGCGCCGTGGGCACAGTCCACAACGATACGTAAACCTGTTAAGGACATATGCGCTGGAAAAGTGGATTTGGTGTATACAATATAGCGACCACCAGCATCTTCAATGCGCTTGGCACGGCCTATTTTATGGGAGGGGGGGTAGTCCCACTTTTCTGTATTGTGCACAAGATCGGCTATGATATCTTCGGTTTCATCGGCCAATTTATAGCCCTCGGCATCAAAAAATTTAATGCCGTTGTCATGAAAAGCATTGTGCGAAGCAGAAATAACCACACCAAGGTCTGCTCGCATACTGCGCGTTAAAAAGGAAATGGCCGGTGTGGGTAAAGGCCCCACCATGATAACATGCATTCCCATGGCGCAAAAACCTGCGGCTAAGGCTGATTCAAACATATATCCTGAAAGGCGCGTGTCCTTGCCTATAAGTACTTTATGAGGATGTTCACCGCGGCGAAAATACGTACCTGCGGCTTGCCCCAAGCGTAAGGCCATCTCGGCAGTCATGGGGTGAATATTGGCTTTACCGCGAATACCGTCGGTGCCAAAAAGACGTTTATGCATACAATTCTCCGTAAGGATGCTTTATTCTTTTTTAGAACAATCTTTTATTTTTTGAGTAAAAGCCACACATCACCCTTGGTGTAAATGCTCATGGCTTTATCGTGGCCTTCTTGCCCTTCGCCGGCATAAAGGTCTATGCGCTGCATAAGAATGGCACCGCCTGTATCATGGGCAAAGCCCAAGCCGTGCAGCACATTGGTGTTGCCGCGAAGCACGCCGGCCTTGTGTTTTTTACCCTTGGTGGGCAAACTATATGCTAAAATACCGCCCAAAGGCAAGACACGCGGGTCTGTGGCCATGCTTATCCATGGTGTAAGAGAGCCGCCCGCAGTCCCTTGAGGCTTGGGCGAACCATAGCGGAAAAAGGCATACCCTGAGGCCGCTTCAAGAAAAGCGCGGCGTTTGTCTTCAGTGGCATCATCCCACCAACGACGTAAGCCTTGCATGGTGGCTTCTCTGCGGGGTAATTGTTTGGTGTCCATAAGGTAGCCTAACATGCTGCGCCCTTTGGAACCATTCAGCCCTGCAAATAAAATGGCTTGTGTGGTACCATCATCAAAGGCCAAGAGGCCGGAGCCTTGCAGCATAAGTTCATAGGTGTCCACAGGGTGGGGGAGCCACGCTATTTCCAGATTACGCCCCTTAAGCTTGCCGTCCATATCAATTTCTGCACGGCTAAAATACGGCGGGTCAGGTTTAATGACATTGGTGAAAGCTTCTTCAGGGCAGCTATGCGTGGGAAGGCAGTAAGCTAAATGAGGTGCTATTTCTTCAGGAACGCGGTATAAAGGGTAGGTATAGCCTTCTTTTTGCGTGCGGCTTGCTGACATAATGGGCGAAAAATAGCCTGTAAAATGCGTTTTGGGGCTGACATGTAACCACGTAAAGTGCTGTGCCAAGAGGCCGGGGTTGGCGTCAAGTTGCGGGAGCAGACTTTGTAATAATTCTAAGGACGCGGTGACTTCACCCCATGTGACGCGTTTTTCATTGTGTTCAATGGCGCGTTCTTCTTGCGGCCAAGAGCGCGTATACGTCAAGGACTGTGCAAGACTTGGTGCCAACTGTGTCCAAGATTCTAAGCCCATACGTTCTTTTTGCAAGGCATGAGCTTTGGCTAAAGCGCTTTTTTCCCCAATGGGTACAAGAATATCTTTATCTAGGGTCAGGGCTTCAGGTGTTTTTTGTGCGGCATGTGTCACGGAGACAGCAGACGGAAAAAAAGGGTTTGCGGGAAAAGTTACACCTCCCCATAAAACCAATCCAAGGCCAAGAGTGGAAAAAAATCTTTGTGTGTATGTCATGGTATTGTCTATAGCACAGCTTTTCTTCCATGAAAAATATGGACATTTCTAGAAAATTAAACTATTGGAAGGGCTATCTTGATTTTATAAGGAGAGCCCCATGGCGCAAAAGAAAATTGAACGCACTAAAGAATTAGATCGTCGTCGTAAACGCCGCGCAGAGCGTTTAAAGCAACGCATTCGCGAAGCAAAAGCTGAAGCTAAGACAAAGTAAGGTTTTTTTACCTTTCAGGGTCTGTTTTTGTGTTGTCTATGGCTATGGCCGTAGACAATATGAGAATGGGCCCTTGCATTTTTATTCGGCTTTGCCGTATATTCTTATGTGTTCACGCGTATAAGATGTATCGCAATCTTATTTCAAAATGACAGTCTCAGGATATATTATGCCTATTTATGAATATCAATGCCCGCAATGTCAGCAGGTGTTTGAAGAATGGCTCAGCGTAAGCGAGGCCACAGATAAAGCTCCTTGTCCCCAGTGCCATACCCAATCCAGCCGTATTATTTCCAATACGGCCTTTGTGCTTAAAGGGGGTGGTTGGTATGTAACCGAGTATGGTAATCGTAAAAATACCAATGCCGGCGCTACCTCTTCCGGTACTGCTGCACCTGTAAATTCCGGTGCATCTGAGGCCACCGGAACTCCCAGTACTTCACCTACTGCGGCAAAGACAGAAACAGCTAACAGCACGGCCACTTCAAGCGCCAGTGCATAATGGGAGATAACCATGATAGAAAGATATAGCCGCGAGGCCATGAGCTCTTTATGGACATTGGAAAAACGCTATGATGCGTGGTTAAAAGTAGAACTTGCCGTTTGCGAAGCATGGCATGAGCTGGGACGTATTCCTGCTGAAGCCATGGAAGTTATTCGCGCAAAGGCAGCCTTTGATGTGGAAAGAGTTTTGGAAATTGAAGAAACCACACGTCATGATGTTATTGCATTTTTAACATCGGTGGAAGAATTTGTGGGGCCTGAGGCACGCTTTATTCACCTTGGTTGTACCTCTTCTGATATTGTAGATACCGCCAATGCTGTCATGCTCAAAGATGCCGGTGTGCTTATTGTGGCAGACATTAAAAATCTTTTGGAAGCGTTAAAAAAACTTGCTCATGATTGGAAAGGCACCCTTTGCATGGGGCGCACCCACGGCATTCACGCTGAACCCACCAGTTTTGGTCTTAAGATGGCCGGCTATTACGCCGAATTTAGCCGTCACTTAGAGCGTGTGGAAGTGGCTCTTGAAAATATGCGTGTGGGCAAACTTTCCGGCGCTGTGGGCACCTATGCCTTTTTGAGCCCCGATGTGGAAGCACGCACCATGAAGCATCTTGGCCTTGAGGTAGACCCGCACTCCACACAAATTATTCAGCGTGACCGTTATGCACAATTCTTCACAGCCCTTGCCATCATGGGCGGCGGCATTGAGCGTCTTTGTGTGGAATTACGTCATTTACAACGTACTGAAGTGTTGGAAGTGGAAGAAGGCTTTAGAAAAGGTCAAAAGGGCTCTTCTGCCATGCCGCATAAGAAAAACCCCATTTCTGCGGAAAATATGACCGGCCTTTCTCGTTTATTGCGCTCCAATGCTGTGGCAGCCATGGAAAATCAAGCTCTATGGCATGAGCGTGACATCAGCCATTCTTCTGTGGAACGTGTCATTATGCCAGATTCCACCATTTTAGCAGATTATATTTTGAATCGTTTGACCAATCTTTTGAACGGTCTTGTGGTAAAGCCAGAGCGCATGAAGAAAAATATGGACCATTCCTTGGGTCTTTATTACTCCCAACGTGTGCTGACCAACCTTATTGATAAAGGCCTAGCACGTCAAAAAGCCTATGAAATGGTACAGGCATGTGCTATGCAAAGTTGGGAAACGCAAAAGCCTTTTGCAGATATTGTGCGTGCCAATGCTGATATCACTGCGCTTATTGATACGCAAACTCTTGCAGAATTATTTAACTCAAGTTACTACTTGCAACATGAAGATACTATTTTTGCCCGTATCTTTACTGCCTAAAAAGTGAGGAAGCATCTATGTTAGAATTAAAGCGTCGTTTAGCTCGTATTCTTATTGAAAAGTCGTATAAAGAAGGGGATTTTACCCTAGCTTCCGGTCGTAAAAGCGATTATTATTTTGATTGTCGCGTAACGGCCTTACATCCTGAAGGCTCTTGGCTCATTGGTACACTTTTTAATAAGCTTTTGGCCGATGTGGACATTAAAGGTGTGGGTGGTATGACCCTTGGTGCCGATCCGCTTGTTTCTGCTACCACAGTGATTTCACATGAAAATAATCGCCCCTTGGCAGGTTTGCTGGTACGTAAAGAAGCCAAAGGCCATGGTACAGGCCAATATGTGGAAGGTCTTGGGAACTTCACTAAGGGCGATAAAGTGGCCATGGTGGAAGATGTGGTGACCACTGGCGGCTCTTTATTAAAAGCGTGTACACGCGTGCAAGATGCCGGCCTTGAAATTGTGGCAGTATGCACCATACTAGACCGTCAAGAAGGCGGTAGAGAAATACTTAAAGAAAATGGTTTTGAACTGCTTTCTTTATTTACCCGTGAAGAGCTGGTGGCTCTCGGACGCTCATAAGTAAATGGTCTCTGTGTGGAGTATATCTGCACAGAGACTTTTTTTCTTTATATTTTTTGTACGTGATAAGAGTGGGATGGCATGGTAAGTAGAAAAAGGTATTTTCGTTTTTTTGTCATAGGTGTTTTAAGTGCTTGTACTTTTTTCTCTGGAGGTATAAGTACTTCCATGGCCACAGATGCCGTTTGGCAACCACGTATTTATAATATGGCCTTACCTGAGCGTGTGGTAACTGTGGATAAATCACAGCAGCAATTTTATCTTTATGATGAAAAGCAAGAAAATACCCTTGATCTTTTGTATCAATATGCCTGCACCACAGGACAAGTTGACGGGGATAAAACCGTTGTTAATGATAAACGCACTCCGGAAGGGGTGTATTTTGTGGTGTATAAAATTGCCAAAGGTCTTGATTTTAAAGAATATGGCGGTATAGCCTATACCTTGAATTATCCTAATCCTGTGGATAAATTACGCGGAAAAACAGGCTACGGCATTTGGATTCACAGTAAGGGGGATGGCATTAGCCCTCGTATTACGCGTGGTTGCATAGCCATTGGCTTAGATGAAATTGCTGAGGTGGGGCCGCTTCTTACTTCCGGCACAGCTGTGGTGGTGGGGGAAAGTCTTACGCCTGAGGCTGTGTCTGTGCCTGATGACGGTACAGTGGAGCATTTACGCCGTCGCATGGAGCAATGGACGCGCGCCTGGGCCAATAGATCACAAGAATTTTTTGATTTTTACGATGGCGAATCTTATACCAAGGCCATGCCCGAAACCTTTGCGGCCTTTCGCAGCAACAAAGAACGTCTTTTTAAACGCCTAGCTTGGATTAATATTTTCAATCGTGAAGTGCATGTCTTGGAAGGGCCCGGCTATTGGGTTACGTGGAGTGAACAATTTTATCGCGCTCCCAATCTTTCTACGGAAGGTATTCGTCGTCTTTATTGGCAACGTGATGCCGACAATGTATTTCGTGTGGTGGGTATGGAGTGGATTCCCAGTGATTTAGGTATGCAAGCCGCCTTTGAAAAGGGTGAGCTTGTGGCGCAAAGCGCACAACAAAGTGATGCCTCTGCCACCGGAACCAAGGAAGAAAAACCCACAGCTCCTTCTCTTTCCATGCCGGAAAATGAAGATGATGTTACTGCCTCTGGCGCAGTATCAGGTACCACAGTGGCCACAGCGCAGCAAAAGACAGAGCCAGTGATACATGGGAGTGAAACTCCCAAACAGCCTGAAAAAGCTGTGGAAGTAGTACAAGATACCGCTGCAGAAAAGGTAGCTTCTGTAGAACTTACAGACGCTTTGCAAAGTCTTATACAACAAAAACATTTGGCTTGGCAAAAAGCTTGGCAAGGACGCGATGCCAAGGCTTTTTATGCTTTTTATAATAAGGAACGCTTTGGCAAAGAAGCCGGCCAGCAATATACTAATGCCTTTAGTGACTTGCAAACAATTATGGCGCCGTATTTTAAGGCGTCATGGGTGGAACTTTTAGGTTCTAGTCCTTCCATACAAGCTGAAGGGGGCTATGTAAAAAGCTCCAGCCAACAATGGATTTTTATCCCAGGTCAAAAGCCCAGCCAAGGTGAGCATATCTTGTATTGGCAAAAAGACTCTTTGGGGGATTGGCGCATTGTGGCTTCTGTCTGGCATGATAAGCCTGGTGTTATGCAAGTGGCTTATTTAGAAAAAATAAGCGCAGAGATTGATAGCGTCATTGAAGCGTGGCGTAAGGCGTGGCTGTCAGCCCATGTGGAAAATTACTTAAGCTTTTATGCCGAAAATGCGCGTCAAGGCGGGCGTAATAAAAATGGCATAGGCATTCAAAAAAGTCGTGTGTGGAAAAAAGATCCTCCTGCCATAATTGAACTTACAGGAATGCGTGTACTTATTGTAAAAAATGGTATACAAGTGGATATGACACAGGTGTATGAAGATGCAAATGGCCGAGGCGACAAAGGTACCAAAACCCTCTTGCTCACCCCTTCACCTACTGGTTGGAAGATTATGAAGGAAGATTGGTCAGCAATTTCGTCATAAGGATGTATGATGGCAAGCTCCAAAGAAAAGATAAATATTATACTGATGCGCGATAGCGGCGAAAGCAAACGTTTTCGTATGTACAGGAGCAATTTTCGCGCTTTATTGACTTGTTGTATTTTGTGCCCATTCATTACTGCGGCTGCACTGGCAGGGTCTTATTGGTTTTGGGAGCAAAATATGCAATTGGTACAGCGCAATATGGCTCTTGAGCAGGAAAATAGCGTTTACCAGATAACTACAAAGCGGTTGGGGCATTTGGAAAAATTACTCACCCGCCACGAAGATGTGGAAAAAAAGATAGCAGTGCAGATTGCAGCACAAAAAAATGAAAAAAGCATAGCTGAAGCTGAAAATCTTGAGCAAATACAAAAAAGTGCAGCGCAGCAAGAAGGGCCAGGGCATGATGAATTTCCTGTTTTAGATACAGGAGTTCTTCAAGTGGAAAATGTGTCCTCCATTGTGCTGGAAAAAGAAAGAATCCGCACATCATTCAGTTTACGTAATAAAGGTAGTGAAAGTATTTCTGGGGAAGTTTTTTGCATTTTAAGCTTGGCCAGCGGAAAAACCTTGGCGCTTATGACGACTCCGCCCGAAGCGGGGAAGTATAAAATTGCTAATTTTAAAAGTGCGGTGTTGTACTCTGATATACCAGAAAAAATAGATTTAAAAAATGCAGAAATGGTTTTAGAGGTTAAGAATGCCACAGGAGAAGTGGTTTATCGTAATGTATACCCACTGTCTCAATAAAAGTTTATAATTATATCTGCTTACATGAGTTATGAACAAATTATGCACATGAAAGTACCAAAAGCGTCGTATTCATACGGCGCTTTTTTATTGTAGCTAAAATATATTATAATTAAAAATACTTATGTCGGTTAGGAACA
>CAYJNA010000007.1:25149-44519 GCA_964371225.1 uncultured Desulfovibrionaceae bacterium | reverse complement strand
TTTTATTGTAGCTAAAATATATTATAATTAAAAATACTTATGTCGGTTAGGAACATAAGGAACAAAAATACATTGTGTTGGCAATGTTTTTAGAGTGTAAGTAATATTATCTATATTTTTAAGCTATTATATGAGTTAGGAACAGAAGGAACAAAATTGTGGTACTGAAGTCGTATTTTATTTATAATAAACATAATATTTTATAATTAAAGCTGGTTAGCTTAGTTAGGAACAAAAGTAACACTAGTAACATTAGTAACAAAAGGAACAAAAGGAACAAAGGGAACAAAAGGAACAGAGAGAGCAGGGCTTTGTTCTCATTCTTAGAATCATAAAGGAGTTGTCTATGTTAGAACTTATGAAAAAAAGGCGTAGTATTCGCCGTTTTAGTGATGCCACTGTGAGCCAAGAGCATATAGAGAGCATGTTGCTTGCAGCGCTTTTATCTCCCACATCCATGGGAAAAAAACCTGTGGAATTTATCACAGTGCAGGATAAAGAAACGCTTACAGCCTTGGCCGCGTGTAAAGCTCATAGTGCTTCTTTTTTAGCACAGGCGCCCTTGGGTATAGTGGTCATAGCCGATACCACTGCTAGCACTGTATGGGTAGAAGATGCTTCTATTGCTGCCATAGCCTTACAATTACAGGCAGAGTATTTGGGCTTAGGCTCCACTTGGATTCAAATGCGCTTGCGTCAGAGTAAGGAGGGGCAATGCTCAGAGCAGGGTATACGAAGCATTTTGGGCATTCCAGAGCATTATGGCGTGCTGTGCATTCTTGCCATAGGACATAAGGGCGAAGAAAAAAAGGCTTATACCGATGCCGATGCCCCTTTGCAAAAAGTACATATGGGGCGCTTTGGGCAATAATATTGTATGGCCTTAGTAGTTAAGGGCATATTACGAAAGTTTTCGTACAACCTCATACAAAAAAGTAAACGCAGGTTATGAAACCTGCGTTTTTACTTTGTCATCCATGACCTGCCCCCTAGCTTTCCTGCGCTGGGATGTGTCTCCACTCTTGGGCTTTCCCAGCCTTGAACCTTGCAAATTCAAGGCTGGAAAACCGAGTGGGGAGGGAATGTAAAACTATTCTGCATTCATGAAGGTATGGGGCCTTCTATTAATTGAATGAAATGCTTAAGCTGCCATGCTCGCGATAAGTTCTTGAGCATTGGTATTGGTAGGGTCCAGACCAAGCACAGCCTCCAAATGCCCTTTGGCTTCTTCATTACGGCCTAAGGAAATAAGAATACCGGCAAGACTTACTTGAATGGCATGGGCTTCGGTGGAAACCTTCATGCTTGCTTCAAGGGCGGGCACAACATCAGCCAAGCGACCTAAGTGATAGCCTTCACGTACTAAGCAGTTCAGAGCAATCATATTTTCTGGGTTTAAATCTAAAGCACGAGAGAAATGATCGTATGCTTGTTCATGAGCTTGTTGCTCCATGTGTACAAGGCCAATACCAGTGAGCGTTTTGTCATTTTCTTCAAGAGAATGCGCTTTGGTATATAATACCATGGCTTCATCTAATTTAGCACGTTGTACTGCTATGGTTGCAAGACCAAGGTAAGGCGCTGCATTGGCACCGTCAAAGCTAATGGCTTTGCGATAATATTCTTCGGACTTATCAAGATCGCCCATAAAAAGATAGCATTCGCCTAATTCTTTGTTAATTTCGTAATCGAGTTGACTCATAATATCCTCCCCAAGGATTATACGGTTTTGTACACAAGCAACATGCATTGTGCTTTTGCTTATCCTATGCACAGTATATGCCAAGGTAGAGGTGTTGTTATATTTTGGTGGCTTATGCTTTTTTCTGTGTATTTTTAGGGCATATTTTTCCCATATTAAAGAAAGTAGGGGCGGGGAAAATGGAAAATTTGTAAATATAAGGGTAAAATGTGCCATAGGTGTTTTGGCAAGAAAAAGCTGAGTAAAGGGGAAGCTTTGATAGTGCAAAGCTTCCCCAGAAAAAACGAAATGCTGTATAGCCTATAAACCGCCGGCACCGCTGATATGATGGAGCATTTTACCCAGCACGGCAGGAATATCCTTATCAGATGTGTCTATAATAATAGCACCGGGCGCAGGGCAGAGCGGCGCCACTTTACGATTACGATCTTGACTGTCTCTTTGGCGAATTTGCTCTGTAAGCTCCATAAGATCCACTTTTTCGCCCAAAGCTTCCAATTGGCGCATGCGTCGCACAGCGCGTATATCTACAGAAGCGTCCAGAAAAAATTTAAAACGTGCCTTGGTAAATACCACGCTACCCATATCACGCCCTTCCGCCACAAGAGATGTTTGGTCGCCTAAACGTCTTTGCGCTTCTTTAAGGATGTGACGAATGATGGGCACTGTGGCCAAACGTGAAGCTAAAAACCCCACTTCTTCTGTACGGACTTCACTGCCCACCGGCGTGTCATTGCATAATAAGACCGTATGGGCACCGTGCCCGCGTAGACTAAAATGCCATTGTTGGCATAGGGCTTGAAGCTCCTCTTCAGGAAGAAGGGGCGCTTGTGCTCCCAGCTTGAGGGCAAGGCAACGAAACATGGCGCCGGTATCCATATAAGCAATGCTAAGATGGGAAGCTAAGCTTTGTGCCAAGGTGGATTTTCCCACACCGGCAGGGCCGTCAATGGTCACAATGGGCATGGCAGAAGAATGAGACATTTTATTGTACTACCTCAGCAAAGGCTTGTAAAAAATCTGTGTTTTCTTGCTCTGTACCTACAGTTATGCGGCATAAATGTGGCAAGTCATAGCTTTTCAAGGCGCGAATAATGAAGCCTTTATGTAAGAGTTCTTCAAACACCTTTCCTGCTTCGTGACCTGCCGGCGGTGCAAACATTAAAAAATTGGCATGGCTTGGCCAAACTTTGCAGCCTAAGGACTCAAGACCTTGTTGTAATTGTATTCTGCCTTGTTGTGCTATAGCAATGCTTTGGGCGTAAAACACGTGATCTTCCAAAGCGGCAAGGCCGGCTTCTTCAGCTAAAATATTTACAGAAAAAGGCATACGCGCGCGCCAAAGGTATTGTGTAAGCGCTGCGGGCATAATGGCATAGCCAAGGCGTATGCCTGCCAAGCCGTAGCTTTTGGAGAAAGTACGTAAAAATACAATGTTATCAAGATGATGTCCTTGCACTAAGAGAGAGTATTTCTCCTCTTGGGTAAAGTCCATGTAGGCTTCATCTATAACAAGTAAACAGGTGGGAGGTAGTGTTTTGGCAAAGGCAAGAACCTCTTGTACTTCTGGGCAAAAACCTGAGGGATTATCTGGGCTTGTGATAAAAACAAGCTTGGTATTGTCATCCACCAATGCCAGCAATGCCTCAAAGGGCATGGTAAAATCTTCGTTTAAGGGGGTCTGACGTAGTTCCAAGCCGCAAATTTGTGCTTGTACGCTGTACATGCCAAAGCAAGGTTTAAAACAAACGATATTATCTTGCTTTGGTGTGGCGCGTACGCGCATGAGTAAATCTATAATTTCATCAGAGCCGTTACTAACAACAATACGAGAGTTTTCCACACCATGCTTTTGCGCCAAGGCTTGTACAAGGCGGGGGTTTCCTCCTTGCGGATAGCGGAAAACAGTGGATGCGGTGCGGGCAAGGCGTTCTTGCACCATGGGAGAAGCGCCAAGGGCGTTTTCATTACTGGCCATTTTAACAATACGTTCACAACCGTAACGCGCTCGAATATCTTCGATGCTTAAACCTGGTACGTAAGCAGTAAGGGCTTCAATTTCTTCTCTGACAGACTGTGAAGGATGCTCTTTAGACATGAAAAAAACCTGCTGGAAAGGTAAGGAGGTTGAAGAAAGAAAAGGACTGCCGCCAAAGCAACAGCCCCTATGATACTTATAAAGCGTACAAAACTACTCGGGACGAATAGTCAGTACAGGTTGGTTGGCATTTTTAACAACGCTTTCTGCCACAGAACCAAATAACATACGGTCAAGGCCTTTACGTCCGTGGGTGCCCATGATGATAAGGTCTACTTTTTCTTCATCAGCCTTTTCCACAATTTCCTCAGCGGCATAACCCACAAGCACATGGCCTGTAACGGTAACACCGGGGAAGTTTTCAGATATAAAGGTATCCATAGATTTTTCCGCACCGGTTACGATTTCACCCACAAAGTTTTCAATGGTGTTGGGGGGTACGTGAAAACCTACATATTGGCTTAGCGAAGGTGCTGTATACACTACCAAAATTTCTGCTCCTGTAAGCTTGGCTAAGGTAATGGTATATTCAGCTATGGTCTTACTATGGCTTGAAAGGTCAACAGCGCAAAGTATTCTTTTAATTTCTCTCATAATGACATCCTCTATTGTTAATTTTGAGCCTCTTCATGAAAAAATTACGACACAAATAATTTGTACCTGATTTTGTAAAGATAGACAAGTCTTGGCTCTTGGTTTAGGGTGAAATCCCTTTATAATTGTTGATACTTTTTTAGCAATTTTGTTTTAGGGGAAAAATTTTCCTCTAAAGTTTTTTTATTTCTAACAATGTCAGTGCCTTATGGTTTTTAACATTTTATGGCAAAGTTTTTGCATTATACTTTGCAAACACCAAGGTTTGGAGGCGCTATGAATATACGCACACAAAAAATTGAAGCCTTGCTTTCTCAACAGGAGCTTCAAACCCAAAAAACTGCAGCCACGAAAAATGGCTCATTGGCTGGTTTTGCAGAAACTTTTGCAGAGCAAGCTGCCCTTGGTGGAGCAGATGCACAAAGGCAACAAGGCGCATCTACAGTGGGAGTACAAACAAGCGTTGTGCAACAAATGCTTGTACAAAATGCGGAAAAATTTGCCGCATCTGACACTGCAGGTTCTACAGAAAGCGTGCTGTCAAAAGCTTCGGGAACGCTGGATATGTGGGAGTCTTATGCTGATACACTGCGTAAGCCAACGGGTGAAGGAAATTTGCGCGAAGCTTACTCTCTCTTAGAAGGGATAGAGTCGCAAGTGTCGGCGCTAAAAAGTGATGCTCATAAGCAAACTTTGGCGCAAAACCCAGAACTGGCAAATCTCGTTAATGAGCTGGAAATTATGAGCGTTACGGAAAAGATTAAATTTAATCGTGGCGACTATATAGCTTAATAACAGAAATGCCTTAAAAACGCCGTGTTCTTACGGCGTTTTTTTATGCCTAAATATTCTTTACGTTTGCTGGTAAAGTTTAGACATACAGCAGACGCTTTGACAAATCTGTCGAAAATACACGTAAAAATAATTGTGCGCTACTCACCTTTTAAGGGGATATGCAGGGCATACAACTAATTGCCAAGGGTGGTACTTTCTGCTAAGCTAGTTTCGTTCAAGGAATGTTTGTTTTTATATAGATACCGTAAACCGTAGGGGCAACCATGCAATTTGACATAGATGAAAAACCAGACGCTGATGATGATGTTATTGAACTAACTGAAATTATAGAAAAAGGGACAGCTTCCGCGTCCTCTGCGCCTGCTTCTTCATCTGCTTCGGCAGATTTTGCAAGTGCGGGAGTGAGTGATCTTGGTAATAGCAAAGCCCCAGACTTGCCACCAGAAATGGACATGGATCTAGACGCTCTTTTAGAACAAATGGATAGTGATGGGGGATTTTCGCATTTAGAAAATTTAGAAAATTCCGCTCAGAATGCGTTGGAAAAGCAAGCCTCCACCGAGGATGTTACTCTTGACACTGCGCCCAACGCTCCCGATGCCTCAGGTACATCAGATGTAGCAACGGACTCAGATGTGTCAGATGATATAAGCGATGACGATCTTCCTGACATGGCTGATATTGATGCTTTGTTGGCAGAGATGGACATGCCTGAACAACCTAGCGATACACCTGCCGCGCCCGCCGCATCCACTGCATCCGCCGCGCCCACGCAAACGGAAGCCTCTTCTCCAGAAACAAGTGCCGCAGTGCAAGATATGGCAGGAACTACAAGTCAAGAAGAAAGCACCGACGATACGGCCGAAGCCATGGACGCGCTTTTAGAAAGTATTTTGGATGAGGCGCCAGCAAAAACAACGCCGCAACCTAGCGCTGCCCCAGCACCTTCGGCCAATACAGAGGCAGATGCTGCTGAAGATATGGACGCCTTGTTCAATAGCGTACTTGATGAGGTAGATAATGTGCCAGGAGCTGATCAAGAGCCTGATATTTTGGATATGCCAGAACCGGTAGATGCTGTACAACAGCCTACTACCATGCCTGATCCTCGCTCTGTGGATGTTTCTGAATTACATTTTGGCGAAAACAATGCTGTAAGTTCTGCATCAGATATGGATGACTTGGATGCCTTATTCAAAGATGTTTTGGGAGAGGCACCTCTTTCCGCGGCAGAAGTCGCCATGGCTGTGGTAGAAATTCCCCAAGAAGTGCCCCAAGACGTTCCCATGGAAGCTCCTGAAGCCCTCTCAGAAGAATCCCAAGATACCGATGACGATAGCTCAGCCTTTGATGCACTTTTGGCTGATATGGAAAATATGATATCTGAGCAAAATACCATGCCAGATATAGACGCTTTAGCAGAAGAAGCCTTGCATGAGGCCGATGAAGCTTTTGCACATTTGCATAGTTCTCCCGCATCTACCGTACCTGAACCAACAACAGTGGTAGAAGCTGAGCAAAATTTAGCTGCCAGTGCTAAAGCCGACCTCTCCATAAGCCCCGAAGCTGTAGCTGCTGTGGCCATGGGCACGGCCAGCGTAGCGGCGGCGCATGCAGTGTCTGCCTCAGCAGAAGTTGCGGGGGCTAGCCTTGAAGCGCAAGAACAGGCAGCACAGCGCATGCAAAGTTTAGAAGAACGTCTCACTTCATTGGAGGGGCAGTTAGGTACGCACTTTGAAGAAGTGGCTACTAAGTCAGAAGAAACAAGTCAAAGCGTGCAAGCTGTGCAGGAAAATGTGGCACAACTTCAAAGTCAATGTGGCGCACAGGCTGAACAACTCATTGCAATCACCACCGAAGCGGCAGAAAAACAGACGCAAATAGGCGAAGCCGTGGCACACAGCCAAGCAGCCATGCAAGAAGCACAGGCTTTGTTAGAGCGCATGTCACAAGCTGAAGCACAACATCAAGCCATGGCGGATGCCTCTGCTGATTTTGCAGAACGCTTAGCTGCAGTGGAAGCGCATTGTCAAACCTTGGCGCAAGCGTCTGAAACCATGTCACTTGAAGCTGCACCGGCAGAAGAATCCTTGGTTTCTGCAGCATCAACAGAAGACGTGGTAGCTCTTCAAGAGCGCCTAAGCACCATGGAAGCGCAAAATGAAAATATTTTGCAGGAAATAGCCAAGAAAGATGCAGCCGTGTGTGATGCCTTAACCACCTACATGGCTAAAGTAGAAGCCATGATGCAAAGGGTTTTGGAGCGTGAAAAGGCAACGCAAGAGGCTTTTGTTACTTCTTTAAATAAGCTTGAAGCAGCACAAAAACAGCAAGAAGAAGCTTTTGCAGAACGCATGGTAAGCTTAGAATCACGCGTGCAAAACTTTGAAGGGCAGTTCCAAGAAAATTTGGAAAAAATGGCCAGTGCGGCTGCGGCAAAAATTTTACGAGAAGAAATCGCGGCTTTATTAAGCGATATGTCATAAAGTAAAACGAATACGTATTTAATTTTTTGGGGTACTTTTGGTTATTTTGCTAAAAGTACCTTGTTCACTCTTAAAGGAGGGGGCGGGGGGTATCTTTCGTCTTCTCTCCCGCTCGGTACAGCCCAATGGGGGCCAAGGCCATTCCCCTATGAGCGGGTTTTTTTACAAGAACATACGGGCACTAGCGTAGAGGGAGCATATGGAAAAATTACAAAAAGAAGCTTTACAGGTGGCTAAAGAGCTTGTGGCTAAATTTATTGAAACGCGAACCATATCGCCCAGTAATTTTGCTGAAACCTTTCCCGCTGTTTATAAGGTTGTTCTTGAAACCATAACTCAAAATGCCTCCAAAGAAATACTATCACATGACAAATAGTTCTGAGCAAAAAAATACCATACAAGCCCATGAAAAAGCTGTGTCCACCATGTTTGGACGTATTGTTTCTTGGTATGACCTTCTAAATACTGTTCTTTCTTGCGGTTTTGATAAACTATGGCGCCGTCGTCTTGTGCGTGAGGTGCGCCTTGGGCCCACAGGCCGCGTGCTTGACCTTGCCGCTGGAACCATGGATTTATCCTTAGCCATTCGCAAGCGTTATCCCACAGCCATAGTGCCAGCCTTGGATTTTTGTCCGCCCATGCTTTTACAAGGGCGTAAAAAACTTAAAGGTACGCATGCTAAAGCGGTATTGCCTGTGGCTGCCGATGCTAAACTTTTACCCTTACCTGATAATAGCGTAGACTGCATTACCATTGGCTTTGGTATACGTAATGTTTTGCCGCGTCATGAGGCTCTGGCAGAAATGGCACGTGTGCTTGTGCCTGGGGGCAGAGTGTGTATTTTAGAATTTGGCTCAGGGAAAAATAAAATTTGGGGTGGATTTTACAATTTTTACTTGCGTAAAGTTTTGCCCAAAATAGGAAAAATCTTTTCCGGTGATGAAAAAGCCTATGCCTATCTTGCCGATACTATCATTTCCTTTCCCGATGCTGTGGAATTAGAAGAAGAAATGCGTCAAGCAGGTTTTGCTTGTGCGTGGCATATTCCGCTCACTTCAGGTATTGTGTGTATGCATATAGGGGAAAAGAAAAGAGAAGAGAGCACTGCCACAGAGAAAGTGTAAAATTCTTAGCTCGTGGCTAGCCACACCACAGCAAGGCCAAAAGTCATGGCAATAAAACCCATACCGCGTAATTGTGAAGTGGGTGCTGTGGCCAAAGAGAGTAAGAAGTTACGCATGGCGCTTGGAAAAAGTATCCACGGTAAGGATTCGAAAACAAAGGCAAGGCCGAGAGCGGCAAGAAAAAGTTGTGTGTCAAAGTTCATGGGGCACAGTGAAAGATTTTATAGGCTTTGTAAAGGAAAGTTTTTGTCTTGAAAAATGAAAGACTTTCCTTTTTTACAGAGAGATTTTGACGGCCATTGATATTTTAAAATAAAAAGTCTGTATTTTAAGAGAGTTCTTCTTGCATTTCGGGGCGTTTCTTCGCATAATGCAGTGCCAGCTCCCCGTGTAGGTGAGCTTTTCAAAGCCTTTATTACTTTTTAAAAATGTGGGGCTTTAATGCATATACTTTTTGTGCTTGCAACTCGTGAAGAATGGGAATCGGCAAAACCTAGTTATATTCCATCGTTACCGCAAAATTTACCGGAACAGGAAATACATTATTTTACCGATCAGCACGAACGTACCAATGGAGTGCTTATTACAGGTGTAGGGCCCATTAATGCGGCCTTGGCTCTGGGAAAATCTTTAACGGCCATAAAAAAACAAACGCTGGTGCTTAATGTGGGATTGGCGGGTTCTTTTGATTTAGGTAATGCACCTTTGTGTTCACATTGGCGTGTTACCAAGGAAGTTTACCCAGAATATGGTCTTGTGACCGAAGATAGGGTAGATGCTATGGCTTTGGGCTTTCCTCAGTGGCGTACACCGGACTGTGTGGTATGGGATACACTTAAGCTGCCAGAGCTGTTACATCTTAACCCCATATTACGACATTGTCCTTTACAGGGCAATGCCACATCCATCACAGTGGCGGGAGTGACCAGTTGCCCGCATCGTGCGTCGCGTTTGGCTGCACCTTATAGCGAAACGTTATTGGAAAATATGGAAGGTTTTTCTTTAGCATTGGCCTGTGAACGGTATGGCCTACCTTTTTTAGAGATACGCACTGTTTCCAACTTAGTGGGAACACGCGATCCGGAATACCGAGCCTTTACCAAGGCTCTTGCCGCCATGCGGCCTGTTGTGGAACATCTGTTGTCGTAAAAGTGGAAAAAAGATGCAAGATTTGAAAGAACGTTTTATAGATGAATTGCCGGCCATTGAGTCAGCTCTTGAAAAAGCCACAGGCTTTTTACCAAAACCTGTACGTCCCATTGCCACGCATATTTTTGATGCCGGTGGCAAGCGCTTACGTCCCTTTTTAACGGTACTTGTAGCGCGGCTTTTTGGCTATACAAAGGAAGACATTTACGACTTAGCCTGTACCATGGAAATGTTGCACGCTGCTACATTATTGCATGATGATGTATTAGATGATGCCCATGCACGTCGCGGCTGTCCTGCGGCGCATACGGTTTTTGATACCACCAGCACTATATTAGCCGGAGACGCGTTGTTGGCAGCGGCCAATTTGTTGGTGGCAGAGTATAATGATGTACGTCTTTGCCGATGTTTTTCTGAAGCCACCATGCAAACGGCTTCGGGAGAAATTTTAGAAATTGATAATTTGTGCAATCTTGAGCAATCGGAAGATATGTACGATGCCATAGTGCTTGGTAAGACCGCATGGTTATTACGCGCTTCTTGTGTTATGGGCGCTTTACGCGCAGGTGCCAGCGAAGCGGAAATTGCCGCAGTGGCAGCCTTTGGCCAAGAACTTGGCATGGCCTTTCAAATGGTAGACGATGCCCTTGACTTTGCCCCTGAAGCAGAAACCGGTAAACCCACCGGCGGAGATTTATGCGAAGGAAAGTTGACACCGCCCATTCGACTGTATAGAGAGTCTTTACACGGCGAGGCCAGAGAAAAATTTGATGCAGCTTTTACGGCAGGAAGTTTTTCTGCCGACGAGGCCGCACGTATAGGCAAAGAAATTTGTCATCGTGGTTTTGACACCCAAACACGCCAAAAGGCTGGCGAAGCTTTACAAAGAGCCAAACAAGCCTTGGACATTTTGCCAAGCCATGTTTTAGGCAGGGCAGAGCGTAATTTGCTTTTGGAAATGGCAGATTATGTACAAAAGAGACAAAAATAGCACTGACGGAGTATTTCATGCTACATCGCATCGAAGTAGGTTTACACCCACATATTGAGGACACCATTGGCAAAAAAACGGCAAATCATATTGCCAAGGCTTTGCATATCCCTTTACAGGCTGTGCGCCAATTAAAGGTTTTTACTGTAGACGGCCTTGAGCCAGCTGAGGTGCAAACCCTGATGAATGAGGGCGTGTGGCATGACCGCGTTATGCAAAGTGCCAGCGACGCTCCCCTTGCCATGCAGCCTTTTGACGCTGACTTTATTTTAGAAGTGGGCTTTCGCCCCGGCGTAACCGATAACGAAGCTCGTACCGCCCGTGATACCGCCGCCATGGTATTGCGTAAAGAGCGTGAAAGCCTCAGCGTGTATACTGCCATTCAATACCGCTTTTTAAGCGCTGACCAAGCGCCTTTAACTTTGGAAGTGGTAGAAAATATAGCTAAAAATTTATTGTGTAATGAACTTATTCAGCGTTATCGCATTAAGAGCCGTGCTGAATGGGCTGCTGCCGCTGGATTTGAGCCACAAGTGGCACAAGTAACCGGTGCTGCCAGCGATGAAGTGGGCTCTTTTGCCCTTTCTTCCATGAGCGATGATGCCATGATGCAGGTAAGCCGTGAAAACACTTTGGCGTTGAATTTGGAAGAAATGCAAACCATTCGCGACTATTTTCAACAAGATGCAGTAAAAGCAGACCGTGCCGCCCTTGGCCTTCCTGCTGACCCCACCGATGCAGAGCTTGAAGTTTTGGCGCAAACATGGTCTGAGCATTGTAAGCACAAGATTTTGGCATCACGCATTCAGTACACCAATACCGAAACAGGTGCTGTGGAAGATGTGGATAATTTGTATAAAACATGCATCCGCGATACCACGGCCAATATTCGTCAACGTCTTGGCGAAAATGATTTCTGCCGCTCTGTATTTAAAGACAATGCCGGCGTTGTTTCCTTCATTGGTGCTTATGATGCTTGTATCAAAGTAGAAACACATAATAGCCCCTCCGCCCTTGACCCCTATGGCGGTGCTCTCACAGGTATTGTAGGCGTAAACCGTGACCCCATGGGCACTGGTATGGGCGCAGAACTTGTGTGTAATACTGATGTTTTTTGCTTTGCCTCTCCCTTCCATAAAGAAGAATTGCCACCGCGTCTTTTGCACCCACGTCGTGTGCTTGAAGGTGTGCGCGAAGGTGTGGAGCATGGCGGTAATAAATCCGGTGTGCCAACGGTGAACGGCTCTCTTGTTTTTGATGAGCGTTTTCTTGGTAAACCCCTTGTGTACTGCGGCACTGTAGGTATTATTCCCACACAAGTGGCAGGAAAACCAGGCTATGAGAAAAAAGCTCAAGTGGGTGATATCATAGTTATGGCTGGCGGACGCATAGGTAAAGATGGTATTCATGGTGCGACATTCTCTTCTGAAGAATTGCATGAAGGTTCCCCCGCCACCGCTGTGCAAATTGGTGACCCCATTACCCAACGTAAAATGTATGACTGCATTATGCGTGCTCGTGATCTTGGCTTGTACAATGCCATCACCGATAATGGTGCCGGTGGTCTTTCTTCTTCCGTAGGGGAAATGGCCGAAGATACCGGCGGTTGTATTTTAGACTTATCTAAAGCTCCATTGAAATATGATGGATTACGCCCTTGGGAAATCCTTATTTCTGAAGCACAAGAGCGTATGACTCTTTCCATTCCGCCTGAAAAGTTAGACGCTTTCCTTGAGCTTGCGCGTGAAATGGATGTGGAGGCTACGGCCTTAGGTACCTATACCGACTCCGGCTATTTCCATATTGTATATGGTGATAAAATTGTTGCGCACCTAAGCATGGACTTTATGCATGACGGTGTTCCTCAATTGCAGTTAAACGCCCGTTGGGTAGCTCCTGAGCATAGCGATACGCGTATTGATATGCCCCATGAAGAAACAGGTTCTTTCTTAAAAACCATGTTGGGGCGTTTGAATATTTGCTCCAAAGAATATATTATTCGTCAGTATGACCATGAAGTGCGTGGCGGTTCTGCCATTAAACCCTTGGTGGGTGTAAAGCGTGACGGCCCATCCGATGCCGGTGTTATTCGCCCTGTATTGGAATCTGACGCTGGTCTTGTTATTGCACACGGTATTTGCCCTAAATTCAGCGATTATGACACCTATTGGATGACAGCCAATGCCATGGATGAAGCCATTCGTAATGCTGTGGCTGTGGGCGCAGATCCAGACCGCATGGCCGGTCTTGATAACTTCTGCTGGTGCGACCCTGTACAGTCTGAAAAAACTCCTGATGGAGAATATAAGCTTGCGCAATTGGTACGTGCTTGTAAGGCTCTTTCACAATTTGCTTTGGCCTATGGTGTTCCTTGTGTGTCCGGTAAGGACTCCATGAAGAATGATTACACCGGCGGCGGTGAAAAGATTTCCATACCGCCCACCTTATTGTTTACTGTCATGGGCGTCATTGAAAATGTATTGCGTACGCAAACGTCGGACTTTAAGAAAGCCGGTGATTACATTTATATTGTGGGCGCTACACGTCGTGAATTGGCAGGGTCTGAAGTGGCACAAGAGCTTAATGTGTCTTGTAACACTGTGCCTCATGTGGATGCTGCTGGTGCCTTAGCTGCCTATCGCTCTTTGCATCGCGCCATTTATGATCGTCATGTGTCTGCATGTCACGACCTTTCTGATGGTGGCCTTGCAGTGGCTTTGGCTGAAATGTGTATTGGTGGACGTTTAGGCGCTGAAGTGGATGTACAAAATGTGCCCACATTGGACTCCATGAGCATAGCGGAAGTATTATACAGTGAATCTGCCAGCCGTTTATTGGTATCTGTGGCACCAGAGAAGGCCTCGGCCTTTGAAGCACAGATGAAGGGCAGCATTTGTGCCCGTATTGGTGTGGTAACAGATGATGTTACTTTAACCATGAAAAATGGTGCTACCGTGCTGTGCGCAGAACCTGTACGTGAATTGGTAACAGCTTTTAAAGCCACATTGGACTGGTAATCTGTACCAAAGCGTAAAATGATATGCTAAAGCGCAGTGGGATTTTCCTACTGCGCTTTTTTTTATGGAAAAGTACTCACAGGGGGTAGCAGATTGCATGACGCGCAAAAATGTGAAAACCCCCTTGCATATTTGTGCATGCAAGGGGGGTCGTTGTTTTTTTATAGAAAAAATTATTGGCCTATTTTAAGGTCTACCCAATAATCTTCATATATTTTCTGTGTTTCACCAAGGCCTTTATTGAATTGACTCTTACCTAAATCTTCTGCTGTGGGAAAGATAAGGCGGCTGGAAGCCATTTCTTCGGGCACAAGGGCTTTTACGCCTGTATTGGGGCTACTGTAGCTATATTCTTCCACGCAGCGTGCGGCAATGTCTGGACGTAGCATAAAGTTAATGAAGGCGTGAGCTTCGTCTTTATTTTCCGCTTGTGAGGGAATGGAAAAGCTGTCTAACCACAAGGGGAGGCCTTCCTTGGGGTAAATAAAAACAATATTAGGATTTTCTTGCTTGGCAATGAAAGCATCGCCATTCCAAATGAAACCGGCAGCCACTTCTTCGCTGATAAGGGCTTGTTTGGCGGCGGTCACATCGAAGATGCGCACATGAGGCTTAAGCTTTTGAAGCCAAGCAAAGGCGGCTTTAATCTCTTCAGGGTCTTTAGTATTGGTGCTGGCTCCGGTGGCCAAGAGAGCGGCACCAAAGGTATCGCGCATATCATCTGAAAGAAGAATTTTACCGGAAAACTCTGGGCGGAAAAGGTCATTCCATGAGGTAATGGTTTTAGGGTCCACCACATTTTTATTCACCATAAAACCTTGAGCACCCCACATATAGGGTATGGAATAGGTATCTTCCATGGTAAAGGCTTGTGAAACCAATGTAGGGTCAATATTTTTAAGATTAGGAATTTTGCTCTTATCAATAACGCTAAGTAAGTTAGCGTCACGAAGTAATTCTACCATATAGGTGGAAGGCACCACAATATCATAGCCTTTGCCATCCAATAATTTGAGCTTGGCAAACATGGCTTCATTGGATTCATATGTGGTATAAATAACCTTAATGCCGGTTTCCTTGGTGAATTGGTCGAGAACATCTTGAGGGATATATTCAGACCAGTTAAAAACATTCACAACCTTTTCCTCTTCAGCTAAGGCCAAAGAATGTACACCCAGCAGGCATATAAAACATAGCACAGATAGGAGATATTTTTTCATCCTACTTTTTCCTCCTTCTTCCCAAAAGCCACGCCGAAACCACAAGAATAACCGTAACACCAAACATGAGCGCAGAAAGCGCATTGACGTCAGGCTTCATGCCAAGGCGAACCATAGAGTAGATTTTTAAAGGTAAAATTTCAAAAGATGGCCCTGTCACAAAGAAACTGATAAGCACATCATCCATAGATAAAGTAAAGGCTAAAAGCCAACCCGCCAATACGGCAGGGCGTATGAGTGGAAGTATAACATGATAAAAAGCTTTCCATTCACTGGCACCAAGGTCTCTTGCTGCTTCTACCATACTTTCGTCAAACTCGGCAAGCCGCGCCAGTACAGTAATGGCCACAAAGGGTAGGGCAAGGGTGGTGTGTGAAATAAGTAAGCTGAGAAAGCCTAATTCAAGAGAAATACTAATGAAAAATATGAGTAAGGAAATACCCATGACTATATCAGGCGATACAGTAAGTACATAAATGGAGCCGTGTAAAACCTTACGCCCAGGAAAGCGATACCGCCGTAAAGCTATGGCGGCCAAGACGCCTAATACAGTGGCTAAAGTGGCAGCCAAGGCGCCTACCAGTAAAGAATTAAGTGCAGCTTCCAGCAAAGTTTCATTGCGTAAAAGTAATTCGTACCATTTAAGGGTAAAGCCGCGCCAATCGGTGGAGTATTTGGCAGCATTAAAAGAATAAACAATAACCAAAATAATGGGTAAATACAAAAAAGCATAGACAAGGGTAAGCCAAAGGCGTGCAAGCTTATGCATTAGGCACCCCCTTCATTGTGTAAGTCATGATGCTTTGTATGTGTATAGGCATTAACTAGCCTATACGTAAGTAGCAGTACAATTAATAACAGCGTTAAAAAAGTGCTGGCTGCGGCGCCCATGGGCCAATCTCTAGCCACAAGAAATTGATTTTTTATGAAATTACCCACCAAAAGACTTTTGGCACCGCCTAAAATTTCCGGAATATAAAAGGCGCCCAAAGACGGAAGGAAAACAAGAATACTGCCTGCCACAATGCCGGGAAGGGTTAAAGGTAGGGTAATATGCCAAAAGGTGCTGGCAGGGCTGGCGCCAAGGTCTCGGGCGGCTTCGCCATAGCGCGGGTCTAATTTGTCTATGCTGGCATAGAGCGGTAAAATCATGAAGGGCAGGAAGGTATATACCATGCCGCATAATGTGGCAAAATTACTATACATTAAAGATATGGGTGCGGCTGTTATGCCTAGCCACATTAATAAAGAGCTTATAAGTCCATTGGCTTTAAGTATGGCTATGAGCGCATAGGTGCGTATGAGAGAGTTTGTCCAAAAAGGAATGATAATAAGGAGTAAAAGCCACGGTTTTGCTTTTTTACTGGCACGGGTCATGGCAAAGGCAAAAGGATAGGCCAAGAGTAAGCACACGAAAGTGGAAACAAGGGCAATCCAAAAAGATTCCCATAAGATAATAGAATATTTTGGATCAAAAAGTTGTTTATAATTGTCCCATGTGAAAATGGGAAGTACAAAGTCTGTTTCACCGCGGGTAAGCACGGTGATAATAAGCAAGCCTATATTGGGGAGCAAGGCAAAAATGCCTAACCACAAAGCTGTGGTGCCAATACTGAGGCTACGTAAAAAATTATACTTCTTCATGAGGTAAAACCACTTCCCAACCGCTCACCCACGTGACTATAACTTGTTCCCCTTGGGTGTAGTTGATATCGAGGCCATCTTCATCAAAAAACTCTGCGCCTATGAGATGCGTACCATCATTTTCTAAAGCTATATGCAAGTCCACTGTGGCGCCTTTATAGACAGATTCTTGAATGGTGGCGCGCAAAACGGGGCCTTCGGGGTATTCTTCATATTCATGGTAAATGCGTAAGTCTTCGGGGCGAATAAGCACATTTACTTTATCCCCAGCGGTAAAAGAGCGCTTGCTGGGAATGGTAAATAAGGTGTTTTGGATAAGCACATCATAGGTGTTTTCAGTAAGCTTTTTTTGCACTATGCCAGATAAGATATTAATTTCACCCACAAAGCGTGCCACATAAAGATTGGCTGGGTTTTCATAAATATCTTGAGGGCTTCCTTCTTGTACAATGCGTCCATTGTCCATAACGACCACGCGGTCACTCATGGCAAAAGCTTCTTCTTGGTCATGAGTAACAAAAACAAAAGTAATGCCAAGCTTACGTTGAATGCGTTTAATTTCCAATTGCATTTGGCAACGCAGCTTATAGTCAAGCGCAGAAAAAGGCTCGTCCAATAAGAGAACAAGAGGCTCATTAACAATGGCACGTGCCAGTGCAACGCGCTGTTGCTGGCCGCCGGAAAGATTAGACGGCTTGCGGTCTACCAAATGCTCAAGACGCACCATTTGCAAAGTAGCATAGACGCGTTCTTTAATGTCAGCGGCTTTAACCCCTTGCATACGTAAACCAAAGGCCACGTTGTCAAAAACTGTCATATGAGGGAAAAGAGCGTAGTTTTGAAAAACGGTGTTCACTTGGCGCCTTTCCGGCGGCATATGCGTTACATCAACGCCGCCTATACTCACGCTGCCGGCGTCAGGCTTTTCAAAACCCGATAAAATGCGTAAAATTGTGGTTTTTCCGCAGCCCGAAGGGCCCAATAAGGTAAGAAATTCTCCGTTGGCAATGGTAAGATTAATACCATTTAATGCCACATGCTCGTCAAATTTTTTGACAATGCCACCCAATGTGATGAGAGGTGTTGCTTGCTTCATGCTTTTTATGTGTACCGCTTACGTTTTGAGTAAATAAAAGAACTTACTCTCTCAAAGTTGTATTGTTATACTAAAGGTATCACATGAGCACAGAAAATACAAAATGCTGTGCTCATGTGTACTAAATGTGACTTTACTTAGCGTGCAAAGTTGGTCCAGTGGCGCTCTTCCACCTCAGGCATGGGCACAGTGTCCTTGCCTGCTTCAATACACTTCATAAGCCATGCCATGTTGCGTCCAAGCACACGCATGGTTTGTAAACCTTCTAGGTCTTGTTGCACTTCTTCAGGGGTGTTTCCATGTACTTGTGGCCAATATTGTGAAGAAACAAGAGGCATTTGGGCAATGGTGAAGAATTTTTGCAAACAATCCAAGGCAGCTGTGGAGCCACCGCGTCTACAGCTTACTATGGCTGCGCCAGGCTTATAGGCATAAGGGGCAGATTTATAATAAAACATTCTATCCAGTGCGGCGCACAAAGAGGGGTTAGGGGCGGCATAATACACAGGGGAACCCACCACAAGGCCTTGGCATTCATTCATAATGTCAATCCATTCGTTGATGGGGTCGTCTTTAAAGATACAATATCCTGTTTTAACACACTTATTGCATGCGATACAACCGCGGATGGCAGAGGTTCCTATGCTGACTATGTGTGGTGTAACACCATTATCTTGTAAAGCTGTGGCAATTTCGTCTAAAGCCACACGTGTACAGCTTGCTTTACGAGGGCTACCATTGATGAGTAATACTTTCATGGGAAACTCCTTTAGCTAAAATACATTATATGGCTTGCCTATAGTGTATTTTAGCTAAAAAAGCAAATATAGAAGTGTTCTTTTGACCGGTTAAGCGGGTTTAAACTGTAATATTAAAATAGGTTAACAAAGAATTTGTTTCTTCGCTGAAAGATGATTTAAAACGATTCATGAGTTCTAATTGTACATCTTCGTTGGCAAGTACTTCACGCATCATGGTGTCATTGTCTTCAAGGCCAAGGGTTTCCATGAGGGTTCCAAAGTGATTGTATAAATTATTCCATAATTCCGCATACTTGGTTGGGTCTTTTTCATAGGCATCACGATTGGCTTCACCAACGGTACCGCCAATGGTAAAAACTTCATCCACCCCTTGTGTGCTTAGCCAATTGAGCATATCGGTAAATTCTTCCGTGGCAGGAAGTTTTTTGGATACCTTGTCAAAAAGCATTTGGTTTTCCGTGCGAATGGAAGTGAGATTTTCTTTGTAGCGTAATTCGTTGAGTAATTCTATGGCTTCATCGGAAATGAGGACAGCATCTTCTGTAGGGTCAGCTTCTGGCGTAACGGCACTACTGGAGAGCACTGTACCAAGGCTTGTACTTGCAGATGATGCATAAGGATTTAAAAATGAAGATGATATACTGCTCATAAAAACTCCGTATCTAAAGTGGCTGTAGTAGGTATTGTGTGCAAAAACTATTCCGGAAAAAAATTCCCTGTGCGCCGCCATGCGATATATACGCCACTCTGTAT
>CAYJNA010000007.1:1257-25049 GCA_964371225.1 uncultured Desulfovibrionaceae bacterium | reverse complement strand
TCCTCGCGTTATAAAGTATAGAGCAAAGGCCAAAAATAAGGCCGAGAAATTTCTCGGCCTACAGTTATGGTGCTAAAAGCGCAATTCTGTGCTTTTAGGCTAATTGTGCCAGTAAAGCTTCCTTTACTGAGGCAATGTCGCCTTCGCCGTTGAGTTCGATGTATTTTGTTACACCGGTTGTGGCAAGGTCTTTGTAGAAATATGCAGCGGCAAGGGTGCCGTCTTCTGTATTGTAGTAAATGTCATGACGTTTGCCTATGGCAGATTCGTCTTGGTCGTCAGCGCGTGCAGAAAGAGCACCGCCACACACACGGCACGCATCACCATTGGGTTTGATGGCGTCAATATGTATATGGTTTGGGTGATTATTATTATTGGCACAGAGGCGACGACCCATAATGCGCATTTTGGCAATTTCACGGGGGAGTAAAATTTCGATGACATAATCAAGCTTCATATTTTCAGCTTGCAATGCGTCCCAAAGTTTTTGCGCTTGCACAATATTGCGGGGGAAACCGTCCAAAAGCCAGCCTTCTGCGCCTTTGCTTTTGAGCGTTTCTAAAATCATGGGAATGGTGATTTCGTCAGGAACAAGATCGCCGCGATCAATGTATTCTTTGGCTTTTTTACCAAGCTCTGTACCACCGCCGATATGCTCACGGAAAATGGCGCCGGACTCAATATGAGCAAGGTTATATTTTTCTTTTACCAAGTTACCTTGTGTTCCTTTACCACTGCCGTTGGGACCGAAAATAAGAATATTCACCGAAAACCTCCTCAGGTTCTTCTCTATGAAGCATTATTTCTGGAATCAATGAAAACCGTGGCACACCTGCCTTGGAAAATGTACGCTTGTATGTGGTGTTTTGTCAATGGGGATTGCGAATTATTTCACAAAAAAGAATTGTATAGACATTTCAAGTTGTAAAGTACAAGCGCCTTACTCAGTGGCAATGTTTTATACTAGTAGCTTTGAGATGTTTTTAGTGCCAACGATTTATTCTGGGAGTAAGTAGTCAGGCAAGGCAACAGCCAATGTCACCTGTCCGGCATAAGAAACTTTAGGCAATATAAGCGTGGTGGCTTTGCAAAGATAGTCGTCAAGGTAATTATGCGGCGTGTGGCTGAGGGGGGTGGTAAGAGATCTTTTGTGTTGCTGTGCAGTAACATGTTCACGTGCGGCCTGAGCGGCTGCCACCAGTGCTGCTCCTTCGCTGACACTAATGCGTTCTAGGCCAAAAAGTTGCGCTGCCATGGGGGAGGGCGAGAGCGAAGGGGCTTCGGCTAATTGTGCGGCAGGGTAGCAATGCAAAGGGAGTTGTAATTCCTGAGCTGCTGCCACAAGTCCTTTTTCCGTGGCTTTTATATCTACACTGGCAAGACAAACCAAGGAGGCCGGCTCCAGCTGAGCTTCTTCTAAACAATGATCTATGGCGGCTAAAATAACTTCCTTAGGCGTATCACGTTTACATCCAATACCAAGATATAAGGCCGGCACTGCTAAACGTAGTACATTGTGTTGTTTATGCAGTTTGCGCCAATGTGCAGCCACAGTAGGATGTTGCACTGCCAAAGGGTTATGACTGTCTTGTAAATTTACCGGAGAAAAATACTCGGAGGGTAATGAACCCAAAGCGTGTAATGGGTCGTACACTTGTAAGGTTTTTTCAGAATCTTTAGCTTCCAATAAAGTAGTATTGCAAAGTTTTATTTTATCCCAATCTAAAATGGTACATGCATTTTTTTGCGCTACCATATCTATGGCCGGAGTACCATGTACATCCGTGGCAGTGGTGATTATGGGGGTGGCGTTGAGATGCGCAGCCACAGATAATGTTAAATCATTGGCACCGCCCACATGGCCGGAAAGGACACTGATAACATAGTTTGCTTTTTCATCGCAAACCAATACGGCAGGATCTTGTTTTTTATGTTGTAAATGCGGCGCAATGCAACGTACGCATATACCCATGGCGCAAACAAAAATATGCGCGTCATAAAGAGTAAAAGTGTGTTCTATGCTGTGTTTTAAGTGTGTGAAGCTGTGTAGGGATGCATTGTTGTTGGCTAATTTTTTCGGTGCGTAAATATGCAAAGGCATATGCGTGGCCAATCTTTGTGCCACAGCAAGGCCTGCCGCGCTTAAAACGTAGCAGGCCGTTTTTTTTGTGGCTTTTTTAAACATGACTAAAAGTCAAGTTCCTTAATAATAGCTAATGTTTTTGTAAGATGCTCGTCACTGTGTACAAAGCTCATCATTGCAGCTTCAAAAGAAGCAGGGGCAATATAAATGCCTTTTTGACGTAAAGCTTTATAAAAAGCTGTGAATTTGGCAGAGTCTGCACGTTTTACAGCGTCAAAATCCCATACTTCTTCTTCAGTAAAGAAGGGACAGAACATGGGGCCTAAAGCCGGAACGCGTACCGTGTGGCCTTTGGCGCGTAAAATGCTTTGCATTTCTGCTGCAAAATCAGCAGTTCGCGCGCTAAGGGCTGCATAATCGCTTTGCGCTAAAAGACGCATGGTGGCAAGACCTGCGGCCATGGCCAGCGGGTTACCCGACAAAGTGCCGGCTTGGTATACATCACCGCAAGGGGCTATGCGTTGCATATATTCTTTTTTGCCGCCATAAGCGCCCACAGGTAAACCACCACCTATGATTTTCCCAAAGGTAGTAAGGTCTGGGGTAATAGAAAAGTACTCTTGTGCGCCGCCAAAGGCTAAACGAAAGCCGGTGATAACTTCATCAAAAATAAGTAAAGCCCCGTGCTGTGTGCAAAGTTCGCGCAAGCCTTCTAAAAAGCCTTCCTTGGGAGGAACTAAGCCCATATTAGCGGCCACTGGTTCTACGATAATGGCAGCTATGTTTTCACCTTGTGAGGCAAAAAGCGCTTTTACCGCATCAAGATCATTGTATTTGGCAAGAAGCGTATCCGCCACCACAGCGTGGGGTACACCAGGAGTACCGGGTATGGAAAGGGTAGCCATGCCAGAACCGGCTGCGGCTAAAAAAGAATCTGCATGGCCATGATAGCAACCAATAAATTTTAAAACTTTGTCACGGCCTGTGATGCCTCGAGCTAAACGTAAGGCGCTCATGGTGGCTTCAGTGCCGGAGTTCACCATACGCACCATTTCCACTGAAGGTAGGGCATTGATGACGGCTTCAGCCAGTAAAATTTCATCCTGACAAGGAGCTCCGTAACTGGTGCCGCGTGCGGCGGCGGCTTGCACTGCGGCGGTCACTTCTGGGTGCGCATGCCCTAAAATCATGGGGCCCCAAGAAAGTACGTAATCTATATAGGTGTTTCCGTCTGCATCAATAATTTCACAGCCTTGAGCTTCCTTAATAAAAAGGGGAATGCTGTCTACATTTTTGCAGGCGCGAACAGGGCTGTTGACACCACCGGGAATGAGCGCTTGGGCGCGGTCAAAAAGAGCTTGGGATTGTGTTTCTTGCATGGTGTTTTCCTTAAAAATACGTCATGGATATTTTTTTAAATTCTTCAATGCTTTCTAATACAGCATAATTTTGCATACCGGTGCGCTCTTGCACAGCAGCAATGGTATTGTGGCATTCTTCTTCTGTGCGGCCGTGAGTCATGGTGTATAAAGTATAAGGCCAATCAGGGGCGGAAGAAGGGCGGTAATAACAGTGAGAAATATTAGGATGTTCGGCAGCGATAGGGCCAAATTCTTCAGCTTCTGCTTGGCTCACTTGCCACGCCACCATGGCATTATGATTCCAGCCGGTTTTTTGGTGTTTTATGCTGGCACCAAAACGGCGAATGGCTCCATCATCCTTTAGTTTTTGTAAAAGGGTAAGAACTTCTTCTTCAGTGCAGCCCACCGTTTGGGCAATATCTGCATAAGGAGTGGCAGAGTCGGGCACATTTTTTTGCACAATGCGTAAAATGGCTTCTTCTTTTTCCGTAAAATTATAGCTCATGAAAATGCTCTTGGTTGCTGATGATACAAAGTCTTTACCTATAGTAAGCAAAGAGGAAAATACATAAGCATGGACTATACAGTAAGCCACGCTGGCTTAGCAACTAAAAAAGAGCGCTTTTTAGGAGTAATATATCCTAAACATATGCAATAGCAATACAGTATGTGATTATGAATGAGTATCGTCAATGACAGTATTTTTTTGTGCCTGACTATAGTGGCGAATGCTGCACCATGTATACAAGGAAAGAGCCACCCATATGCAAATAAGCATGACAGCGTTGGCATTACTAATGCTTTCACCAAAGAGAAATACACCAAGAAGCAGGTTGATGATGGGCGACATATATTGCATAAGCCCCATGGAAGAAAGCTGCACTCCTTTGCTGGCATAGGCAAAAAGCAATAAAGGCAGTGCTGTTATGACGCCTGTACCCATGAGCAATAATTGCGTGTTAAGGTCATAGGCAAAAAAATTACTTTTTTCTGTGCCTTGCATCCACAGTAAAAAAATGGCGGCTATGGGAAAAAGAAGACATGTTTCAAGGAAAAAACCTGGAATAACAGCTATTTTAATGTTCTTCTTTATATAGCCGTAGGCTGCAAAGCTGCATGCTAGCGTAAGACCGATGAAGGGAAAAGCACCATAGGCCATAACGCTGTACGTAACACCTATGGACGCTATGGCGATGGCCAAAACTTGTAAACGCGTCATTTTTTCACCTAGCAAAACACGTCCTAAAAGTACAGATAGTAAGGGATTGATGAAATACCCAAGGCTTGCTTCTACCACTCTTTCATTGGTAACGCTCCAAATGTAGAGAAGCCAATTGCCAGCAATGATGCTAGAAGCGAAAAAAGCACGCAAAACAAGATCTTTTTGCGCAAAAGCAGCGCGAATGGCCGTGTATGAGTGCGTAAAATAGGCCAATATTGCCACTGTAATTAAAGACCAAAACATGCGATGCAGTAAAATTTCAAAGGCATTAACATGATCTAAGGCTTTCCAGTATAAAACGAGAGAACCCCAAAAGGTAAAAGCAAAGAGGCCGGCCATAAGGCATAAGGTAGCGTGTGATGTTTTCAAAATATGCATAGGAGTAAAAAAGTGAAAGGGTCTGAACAAATTAATGCTCAAACCCTCAAATAAAAACGTAAACCTTAGAAACTATTTTTCAAAAGAGCGCGCGAACAAATCTTTAATGGCTGCTCTACCAGAATCTTCTAAAAAGCGTGTACCTGTGGCGGTAAAGTGTGGACGCAAAATGCAAGGGTCTTTTTCTACTTTCCATGCATCTTTTTCCCAGCTAAACCATTCGTTCTTACTTTGGTCAAATACTAAGAGGGGTTTATTACAAATCTTTGCAAATTCTGCACCCCAGCCAGTACCACCTTTTACAGTGCCATCAGCTTGAATTTCGCCTATAACAATAATTTCACTGCCGCCATTTACTTGCCAACAGATGGACTGTAAAACTTTACGGAAAATGGGCGCACGAGTATACTCACGGCTCATAAGTTTAGAAACATACGTTAAGCTAACATCTTTAAGAGCAAGCTCTTCGGATGTTAATATACGTACACCGCGTGAACGTGCCAGCTGATGACCTTCAAAGCTATAGTTTATTTCTTCTATGCCCCATTGTTCAGCCAGAGTTCCAAAAAAGTCTTCTGTACCTGCGGCACCGCCGCTATGTAAAACACATTGTTTAGGATTAAGCATGGCAAATACTCCTTAAAGCGCTTCATACTAGGACATAAATTCAGTATCATACTTAAGTAGTAATGATACTTCTATAAAAAACAAAATGGCTCGTAACGTAATCAACTTACTTGCCATTTGCTCTGCAAGGTAAAGGCTTTGTTTTTTACACAAAGCCCCTCCAACGCGGAAATCCAAATCTTGACCGTTAGTCATGCAAGCAAAACTAACGGACAGTAAAAGATTGCATAAGCTTAATTCGCATAAGCTTGTGCGTGCTACTTAAAAATCCTAGTAGCGAGAAGGACGTGGAGCGCGTGGACGTGCTTCATTGACGCGTAATGTACGGCCGCCAAAGGTAGCATTGTCTAATGCTTCAACTGCTGCAGGTGCGTCAGCGTCATCCATTTCCACAAAGCCGAAGCCACGAGCACGACCGGTATCACGATCGCTTACAAGTTTAACGGAAAGAACTGTGCCATATTCGGCAAAAAGCTCCTGGACTTGGTCTTCAGTAGCAGACCATGGAAGATTGCCAACATAGATCGATTTAGGCATGGAATATTCCTCTCAAAAAAAATTTTATCTCGCACATGTCGTCCAAGACATTTGAACTGCACGGTGCGACTCATGGATATACAAGAACACTCTTTGCACCTCATGTCAATGTATAAGATAGAATTTTGAAAATAATTTGATATAAAAAAGAAAAATTGTTTTTTAACTAGTTGTATTTTTAGGTTAAGATGCTTAAAAATATTTTTGTGAAATTTTAAATTTATATCTTTTTTTTATAAAAAATGCTCGTTAATTTTGGTATTTATACTAAAAAACTTCACTTTTATTTTTTGTAGGGTATTGTATTTATTAAATAATAATGGCTAGTGGGTGCGAAGGATGCGCCCACTAGCCATTATGCTAAATATTATTATGTTATTTTAGGTAGTTGAATTGTTACTTGGTGTTTCCAAGATAGGTTTTTATAACCTCATTGAGTCTTTCAAGGTCAATGGGTTTTGCTACGTGCTCATTCATGCCACTGGCCATGCATTGATCAATATCTTCGCGGAAGGCATTGGCTGTCATAGCTACAATGGGTACTGTGGCAGCATCTTCACGATCTAGCTGACGAATAGTTTTTGCAGAGTCATGTCCGTTCATATTAGGCATTTGTAAATCCATAAAAATAAGCTTGTAGTAACCCACAGGCGACTTGGCAAAGATGTCCACGGCTTCCTGCCCGTCTGTGGCCTCATCAATCTCACACTCAAAGGGAGAGAGAAGCTCCATGGCAATGATTCTATTAATGTCCACATCATCTACTAATAGAATACGTTGGCCAGGCTTTACCACCACATGCCCTTGATGGGTGCTTTCACTAATACTTGTGCTGATATCTTCTTTTAACCAAACTTCAAAAGCAAACTCACTACCTTCACCAAGCGTAGACTTTACTTTAATGCTACTACCAAAGAGCATGGCAATTTTTTGGCTAATGGAAAGACCAAGCCCCGTACCGCCGTAGTGACGTGTGATGTGGCTATTGGCTTGCTCAAAGGGGTTGAACAGTTTGCTAATGGCTTCTTCTGAAATACCAATACCTGTGTCTGTCACGGAGAAGAACAGTAAGCTTTTGCCATCTTGGCGTTCTAATATTTTTACATTAAAGCTTATCTTGCCCAGTTCTTGGGTAAACTTTACGGCATTACCCAAGAGGTTGATGAGAATTTGGCGCAAGCGTAAGCCGTCTGAGATATAGTTTTCGCAAGGTAATGAGGTAACGTTGACGCTAAAGTCAATATTCTTTGAGCTACAACGCGGCTTAATTATCACAGAAACTTCTTCTACTAACTTAGTGAGTGAGAAAGAGTCTTCGCAAAGCTCAATTTTACCAGCTTCAATTTTAGAAATATCTAAAATGTCATTGAGCAAACCTAAAAGATGCTGCGAAGACGATTCAATTTGCGCGATGTGTGGCATGAGATCATCATTGGTGCATACACTGCCGGAAAGCTTACGCTTGGTAATATTGGTCATACCTAAGATGGCATTCATGGGAGTACGGATTTCATGGCTCATACGTGCCAAGAATTCACTCTTAGAATCACTGGCCTTATTGGCTTCAGCCACAGCATTGATAAGGTCTCGCTGCATCTGACGTAATTCTTTTTCTACAGTAACACGTTGTGTCACGTCACGCGCTACGCCTAGTACGCCGCGCAATTTATTATCAATGGCAAATAATGGTGTACGTACTACGTCCAGAATTTCTTCATGCCCGTCGGCAAAGAGTAATCTTTCTTCCGAGTGCATGGGACTTCTATAATCAATGGCTTCTCGATCATTACTGCGAATGGCTTCATACACTACCGGCGGTAGAATTTGAGAAGCTTTTCTTCCGTGCACTTCTTCCGGAGTCATGCCGAAGGAGGATGCAAAGCGCGAGTTCACAAAGAGGAAGGTTTCATTGGCACTTAAGTACCAAATAAGATCTGGCGATGAAGATATAACAGTATCCAGCAAAGCACGTTCGCGTTCAATGCGCTCTTGCTCTGTGATAAGCATGGTTACGTCTTCAAGTACTATAATATAGGCTACATTTTCACCGTCTTTGTCGATGAGATAATTTACATTACTCTTATAATAGGTGTGCGTAGGTACATATTGTACAATGGTTTGTTCTCTACCCTCTAAGAAACATACTATGGGGTTAGATTCTTCATCATAAATACTTACGTCGGTATATTTCTTGCCGAGTACGCCATCCATGGTAGCATCAAGAAGCTCTAAGGTCATGGCGTTCATGTAAATGACTCTACCGTCAAGATCCGTAATGGTGGCTGGGCCTTTAACACTATCTTCAATACTTTGAGACAAATCGTCCAAAGAGTCAGCCAATTCGCCAAGCTCGTCCTTGACGGTTTCATTGAAGCGGAAGTGGCGTTCGCCGTGACGGAAGCGCGTAATACCTGCAATAAGATATGTAATTTTTTGTGTTATGGATGACGCCATCCAAATGGCCACTAAAATTACAAGCAAGGTCATAACCACGGTGGAAACTGAAAGGCTTAAAGTGGTTTCCCAAAGGTGCTTAGCAATGGTATCAAAGGTGTTTTGTGCTGCTTCATCCAATTCTGCGTCAGTATTGGTGATAATCTTTTGAATTTCTTCTTGGGTGTCTATGGCAGGGGCGTGGAAATTTTCAATGCCAGAAGTGGCTGTAATAATACCAAAACCGCGCTTTGTGTCGCCATATTGACCTGTATAGTAGGGGATAGCCGCAGTGGTGGTAAGCTTCCATAAGCCAGACCAAAGAATGAGGAAGGAGCCTGATCCACCATTTTTAGTGGCAGCGTACCAATCTGTACATTGTGGCGCAAAGTTTAAGTAACGACAATCCAAGCCCACATCGCCGCGTGAAAGCTGCTCTTTGGCAAACTTTTTGTCACGGCGTTGGTCTTCAAAAGTAGGTACGGTTTCTATAAATTCTGCATAGCTTTGGCCACTGTCTTGCCACCGCTCGTAAATTTTATCTTCCAGCCATGCTGGGTAAGGGTCGCCTGTTTCTGGGTCATAGCCTACAATGGAGTGGTGGCGTGGGTGTACAATATTACGTCCTTTATGGTCCCAAATGAAAACATAGTCACCTTCGATGGGGTCAGAAAGTTCGGTATAGCGTTCAGCCTTAGGCGTTAAGTGATTCACAAGGCTCATGATATGGTCATGATTAAGGGCAAGGGTAATGTAACCTATGACTTTTCCTTCTTTTTCCACAGGAGTAGCCCAGCGTACAACGCCTTGAAAGCGTTTGCCATTGGGATTTTCAGGGCCGGAAAAGGCAGCTTTTTCTGGCTCATAGGGAACATTCTTCTTCTTGGCATTTTCAGGTGTAAAAGGCCCGATAAAAGGCGTGCCCACGTAAGCCCCAATAACATCTGATACGTAAATTTCACCAGGTTCAAGATCTTTTAAATGCTCAAAATAGTTTTCTGCTTTAATAAATGTATTCTTTTTATCTGAAATATCTTTTAGCGTAGGATCCATAATGTCAGAAGTAACAATTTTGATTTTTTCCTGACCGCTAAGATCCACAAAGGTCATCTCAAGATACAAGGGCTTGGCTTCAAATTCAAAACCTGTGGGCTTGGTATATTTGAAACGTGTAGAGTTTTGCTCAGAAGCAAAGGTAAGGTCAGGAGTAGTGTCTGGCTTTTTGGTGCTTACCCAAGATTTACCATCCTCAGCAAGAACCCACTTGCTTTGGATAAGTGTAGGGATTTGTCTATGTTCCACAAAGGTTTTATAAATATTCTCATCCACTGGGAAGGCGGCCAAGGTGCGAATGTCATCATCGCGTTCATAGAGGAAGTTGGCCACATGTCTTGCAGTGTCGGTGGTAAGTCTTTCAATTTCTTGTGTACCGCGATCATCCAAAGCACGAACGGCATCATCCACCGCAAGTTTTCCTGCTTGCGTAAGTTCGTTTACGGCTTTATCAGCCATACTTTGGGTACGGATTTTCATTTCTTCGCCAAGGCTTAAAGCCTGTTGCCATGCCACCAAAGCGATGAAAATAAGGGGGAGTACTTTGATAATTACAAAGATAACAATAAGTTTGGCACGCATGCCAAGGCCAAGCTTCGTGAGAAAGTTCTCAAAAGAAGAGGAGATATTGTGTTGTGAACTCATTTTTTACCTGTACTGTTTTCTTTTCAAAAAATTTTTAAATAATTTGAAGAGTTTGAAAAAGCAATATAAAAAATATTTTGCTGTTATAATGTGCCCCTGCTGCTACACAAAATAAGATGTTATATCCTGTCCTAAAATGCTGTCTTGTACATCATGCTATAAAAGCCTATGGGGTGTATGAGGCAAAATTAGCCGTGGGCGAGAGCATAGTACTTCACTGGGTTAAAATTAAAGAAGTAGTGATTTTACAAACATTGCTATGGGGTGCTAATTGATATTTCATACACTTTTTGCACATTGTTTTGTATAAAAGACGTACTTGCGTTGTAAGGCACGCGGCACAAATACGTGCAGGTAAAACAAATGCGGCATGCGCCTCAAAGAGTATGGCATGTTATAGGATATAAGTCTAGCCTACATCTGTACATTAATAGGTAATAATAAAAGTCTGAAAGTCAACATATTATCCCCAATATGCAGCAAAAAGTCCCGCCATAAAAAGAGAAGGAAGCATGTTTCCAAGGCGAATTTGTGTTATTTTTAAGGTGTTTGTGGCGATAGCTATCATGAGAATACCGCCTGTGGTGGTAATTTCGGTAAGTAAAGGGTCGCTTAAAACATGCACTAAGACACTGGCTCCTAAAACAATGGCGCCTTGATAGAAAAAAACACAGATGCCAGAAAAAAAGACTCCAAAGCCAAGGCTGGCCGATAAAATAATAGCTGCAAAAAAATCTATGGTGGATTTAGCAAGTACAATGTCCCTGCTGCCGCGTAAACCTTCTTCTATGGATCCCAAAATACCCATGGCGCCCACACAAAAAAGCAGGGAGCTGGTAATCATGCCTTCGGTAAAACGAGGGTTACCAGAACGTACCCATTTTTTAAGAATATCGCCAAGTCGTATCAAGCGTTCTTCTATATGGAGTATTTCCCCTATGATACTCCCACTGACAATGCTGGCAATGGTAAGCATGGCATTGTCTCCCACTAAGGCGGATTTAATTCCCAACACTAAAATGCAAAGACCAATGCCCTGAAAGACCAGCTCGCGCATTTTTTCAGGCATGCGCGAGCCAAAGGCTAAACCTAGCAGAGCTCCAGCCATAACGGCAAGGCCGTTAATGAGAGCCCCCAAAGGAAAAATCATGCCTTATCTCCTTGTGTTTGCTCACGAGAAGAAAATTCATGTATGGCAGCACTGTGTTCATCTAAAGAGGTTTCATCGGCGTCAGAAACGTTATGGGCAGGAGTTTCATCTAAAATACCTCGAGCCACCGGCACAGGGGGCGTCCAACTGTCCGGCATGGGCGCTGTGATGTCAGCTTTGGCACCCAGCCAAGGGTTGAAATAGCCAAAAGTGAGCCAAGGGCAAGCCTTTCGTAAACGTTTTTTAAAATTGGTAAAGCCCACTGAAGGCCCCATGGGTATATCTTGTAAAAGATTGAGGTACATTTCAGGGTCAATATTTAAGTTACGCAATTGTATAAAGCTTACACCGCCGGTGCCCACCAAATGCATAAGCGCTTCTAATTCCTCTTCTGTATCGGTAATACCTGGGAAGTAGAGGAGGTTAAGGGAAACAAAAACCCCACGGCTTCGCGCGGCTTTTATGGAAGCGTGTACATCTTCAAAGCTATAGCCTTGAGGACGATAATAGACATTATACACCTCAGGACGTGCAGAGTTTAAGCTCACGCGTAAGGAAGTAAGGCCGGCATCGGCTAAAGCGGCCACAGCTTCAGGGCGTGAGGCATTGGAATTGAGATTAATGGTGCCATTATGGCTCAAGCTTTTATCAGCACGAAATTGTTCTATGGCTTCTTGCAGTATGGGAGCATTGGTAAGTGGTTCCCCTTCACAGCCTTGCCCGAAGGAATAAATAGGTTTATCCTTTTCTTGTGTGGCGTGATGGCGCATAATCTGCACAATTTCAGCGGCTGTGGGACAAAATTCCAAGCGACATTGAGGCGTTGTCACAATGGGTGAGCCTTCTTCTTGCTGCGAGATACACCCAATACATCGGGCATTACAAGCGCGTGATGTGGGTAATGGTGCTTCATGACGACCCAAGGCTAGATTACGCGCCGCAGGGCAATCGTATTGCAGGACACATTTTTGCATAATGTGCTGCATAAGGCGATTGTCAGGATATTTTTGTAAAAGTTCGCGCACATTTTTTGTAAGAATTGATTTTTTTACCTTACGAAACTCTTGGCGTGTGTCATTATCTACTTTTTTTGCGCAAATGTAAAAACGACCACGCGCATACCCCACGGCGCCATAGGCAAAAAGAGGTAAAAGCGGGGCACCTTTATCACTATCATAGGCGGGATGCGCTGTAAGTGTGTGAGCAGGGGCAGCAAAGGCGGCTACGGCTAAGTCTTCCAAGACTTCCATGTCTCCTGTTTCTTCATTAAGCCCTACGGCGCGCCTTTGTGGTAAATAAAAAAGTTCGCTTTCCGGTGGCAGAGGCATTAATTCGTCAGGGCGTGGCAGAGCCCATTGTTTACCGGTGCGACATACCATGAGTAAATCGGGGTGATCATATATATTACCTTGGGCATCGGCCACCACAAGATGGGGGCGCAGAGGGGGGGTGCTCATACTTATCCTTGATTCTCTAAAAAAATTACAGTACAGAGACGTTTTAGTTAGGGGTTACACAGTAGTTTTATATAATGGCGCTTATGCGCTACAACGTTGAGGAACGCAAAAGGGTTTACCATGTCTATCATGCTCATGCTTTTTGGTACATTATTCTTTTTAGGACTCTTCATCATGTTTGTCTTCATTTTATTTGGACAAGAAAAAGTCATAAAGACAGTACGTAGTGAAATGGAAGAACAACGTCAACTGATATCTCGAATGGAAAAACGTTTAGTTGCCATGCAAAAAGCATCACAAGCTGGTACAGCTCCATCTGCCAGTGCGCAAGCTTCCTCTGTAAGAGTGTCTACTGCTCCCGTGGGGGAAAGCTCTGCTAGACCCGTATCTGCGACGCATCAAGCAAATGTCACGCAACAAGCTATGCCTTCAGAACACAATGCCACTCCTAAGCCTATACCCAGTGTGGATTTAACCTTGGGCGATATGGCACCTCCATTAAGATCCAAGCCTGGGGCTCTACGTTCCAATTCTGTGAAGCCTGTGGGAGCACAGGCAGACGAGATGGAACTTTTCATGGCACCGCCACAAAGATAATAGCTTAAGTCGGCGGTTTTTATGTATTTGAATCGCCGCCCTTAGGATTCTTTCCTTGTGTTGTTGTGATGGCGCCTTTTATTGTTAAGGCATTACCCACACCACAGATATTTTTCTTGTTTTTATTAGGTATGCAGCACGACCCTTTGGGAGCGAAGATGGCGGCATCATAGGCAGGGCTAGCAATAACGTTGCTGGCAATTAACCTGCCACCGGGGAGTCTTTGTAAAGCGGCACGCCCAGCTTCTACAGCACTTTGCACCGCGCCAAGATCTCCAGTGACGGTGACTGTGACAAGACCACAGGCCACAAAGTTCACTTTTTCCAAGTGTACATGTGCTGCCTTAGTCATGGCATCGGCCGCCTCCATGGCGCCAACCATTCCTATAGTCTCAATAAATCCTTGCGATGACATGATTTCTCTCCTCAAAGTTTAGGGCTCGGCGTTCAAAAAGCGCATGAATTAAGGCTAATGCGCTGAAAATATCACATAAGAAATTGTATAAATGTCTTTATGTGGTGTAAAAATAGCGAGCAGTACTCAGTACGTCAAGTTTACGTTGCAGAAATTTTGATAAAAGTCCCGCGGGATGCCAATAAATAGGCTTTACGCAAGGCTTCGTGTGCTGTGGCTTCCGCTAAAAGTAAAAATAATGGCCGTAGGTACGTTTCACGTAAAAGAGAAGCTCTTTTTTGCCGTGCTTGTACGCATTCTTCACGGCCTTGGGTGCCTAACTCTTCTAAAAATTGCACAAAACTATGCGCCCTGTGCGTAGCTCGATGTGCGGCATCTACCTTGGCAAGACCTTGTGCAGCCATCTCTTTTCTAGCCTTTTCGTTGCTAAGTAAGGCCTTAATATTTTGGATAACGTCTTTCACATTTCCTGATTCATAATATAAAAGCTCTTTGCCGTGGGTAAAAAGCTCTTCAATTCCATGTCCTATACGCGGCGTGAGTAAACTTGCGCCGCAGCCTAGGGCTTCAAAGACGCGAAAATTAAGATCATCATGCTCACAGTGATTTATAATTACGCGCCCTTGCGGAAAAAGCTCGGCATAATTACCACGTGTACAATGTAAATGGGGGAGTTTTTTTTGTAACTCTTCTAAAAAAACTTTACGCTGGGGGGTTGTTTGCGCATTAATGGTGCCCACAAAAAGACTGTCCCAATGGGGTAAAATGTCAGGACGCGCGCAATCCGTGTCACGGGCAAAAGGTGGCGACCAGCGTACATGTGAAGAAGGCAGGCTTTTATTTAGGAATAAGGGAATATGGTCTTTAAGGCTCACAAGACAAGCATCAAAAACTTGTGCGTAGTAGGGGTACCAACTATGAATATGGCTATCCACAGCGTAAAAAACAGTGAAGCAAGGGAAGTCTTCCACTCCCAATAAGAAAGGTGGACGGCTTTTATCGGCCACCACCACCACATCAGGCTCAAGACCTGCCTTTTCCACAAGGCATTGCCAAGTAAAAGTAGCTACTTCTTCAAAGTTGAAATACTGTACCCGCCATCCAAGAGGAGGTAGGGCAGCATGAAAAAAAGGGCTTCCTATCCAGAAAAGTGTACGCAAAATCTAACCTTTATGAAGGGCTATTTAGAAGATTGCAAAGATATGGCATCATTAATTATTGCACCTTGTTCACAAACACTATATAAAAGGACGGCGCATTATTTGTAATGTACGAATATGAAACATATCTTTCACATGGATACTCGTCAAGTGCATAGTCCGAAGAAAAAAATATCCCAAGGTGTTGAAACATCAATTAAACCTTCTCGAAAAATGCAATCGCTTTGGAAGGGTGCAGCTTTTATGGGACGCGGTGTATTGTATGTTATTTTAAGCATTTGTATACTTATGCTAGTGTGCTTTGGGGCACTGTTTGCGTATGTGAAGCTGTACCCTCAAGAAATAAGTCAAAAAATATCTCAAACGTTATATACGCAAGCGCAAATAGAAGTTGCTTTTTCCAATATAGACGTGACTCTTTTGCCTCTACCGGCATTGTCTCTTGCCGATGTGCAATTAACACATAAAGATTTTTCCCTCTCTGTGGCTTATGCTACCGTGGCACCTTCCTTGTGGACATTACTTCAAGGGGAAATATCACTGGGGGGTATTTCTTTATGGCGGCCTGTTTTTGCGTGGAAAGAGCACAAGAATGACGAAGCGCAGACGAATGACCAAGCGCAAAAGAAAGCTTCAAATACGCCCACGGCGCCCGTACCTACCGCTGCCGCAAAAGCACAGCTAAAACCTGAGTTGCATGTGGGGGCGCTCATTCACGAAGCCTTGGAAAATACATTTGCCAATATTCCCACATTTTTATACGGATCATCCTTGGAAATTTTTCATGGTAAAGTTTCCTTTATTCAGGGAGATTGGCGATTCCAATGCGAAAATGTCAATTCAAGTTTACACTTGGGAACTTTGGGCTCTTTGGGCGGTTCCATAGGCTTTGAAGATGGACGTAGTTTTTTCGCGCAAGAACCTGTGGGGCAAGCGCATTCTTTTTTACTGACTATTTCAGGCGATGTGGATGAACGTTTTCAAGCAAGGGTGCAACTACAAGGAAAGGTGGATGGCATAATAGGGCGTTCGCGTGCAGATGTCACTCTACAGTATACTGTTGGACAGGGGCTACCGCGTATAGTGTCTCGCGTTTTGCCTAAAGCCTTGTCCGGTGCTTTGCCACAAGCGTTTTGGGGTAGTATGCAAAGTGAAGATGGCCCCCTGCAAATACATTGGGACGTGAACACACAGCTTTTATGGCATGAACAAGCCTTAGCTTTACATACACAAGGAAAACTTTTTGGAAATATACAAGATACGCTACACTTGCGTGATGTGCAGGTGGCTTTAGAACAGGATAAAGCGCACTTACAGGCGACCGTGCATGTGGCAGATTTGGAAAATCCGCAACTGACAGGGCATTTACAAGTAGATAAGCTCAGTCTTACGCAATGGTTTGGTTTTGCTAGGCATATGCCGGAAGGCTTACAGCACACCCTACATAAAGTGCAAGGGGAGTTGGACTTTACCATTACTAAAGAAGGTTTAGAGGTTCCCACACTAAAAGCGAAAGCCGCAGATGCGCAATTTACAGGTAAGGGCGGTGTACCGTCTTGGAGTAATGCCGTAGTAGAGTTGTATATACATACTCCGCAACTCTATCTAAAAAATGTATATCCTGAAGCAGAGGGGATAAAATCTGCTCCTGTACAATTTAGACATAAACCCCTTACCCCCATGCCGGGAAGCCCTGAAGCCGCCGCTGTGGCTGAGGGTATAAGTGTAGGTTATGATATAAATGTGGCGGCAGATACACTCTATGCTTGGGAATTGCCTGTGGAAAATATGGATTTTCGCGCCTGTCCCATAGAGTTAGATCGTGAAAAATTTGCAAAAAAACATAAAAATGCAGCCGTATTAGCTTTTACGGCGAAAAAGTTTTTTGGCGGACGCGCCGAAGGTAAAGCTTTACTCTATCGCTCAGAGAGTGATGAGTCTTCTTATGATATTAAAGCCTTACTGCGTAATGTTCGCGCAGAAAAACCCGTGGCGCGTATTATAGGTATGGAGCTTATAGGCGGGCGCATGTCAGCTGATGCTTCTGTCACAGCCAAGGGCATTTATGCCGGAGAATTTCTTACTTCGCTAGGTGGTTCTGCATCCATACGTGTGGAAAATGGGAATTTTTATTCGCGTAGTAAGCGCAAGGTGCCTTTTAAGGTACTCACCGCAGCAGGTACCGTATCAGGGCTGAATCCTGAAAAAGTCACAGGCAAAACATGGCCTTCTAAATTGCAGTATGGTGGTCAATGGCGTGTTAATTTAGACACGGCGGATATAAGCGCTAAAACTTCCTGGAATGGGGCTTTAGAATTTGTGGGTAAAGACTATGGCACGGTGGCTTTAAATGCCATGCCGGGCTCTGGGCGTATTTCTTTTGCGCCAAGTTTAACAACCTTACCCCATGCTACTGAAGTGGATTTTCGTGGTGAGATTTCTTTAGATACAACTAAGGGGGTTGTTTCTTTAGCTAAGGCTAAGGGCACAGTGCCAAGCCTTGCTGGCATGCAGGCAGAAGGACACGGTTCTTTAGATTTTTCCAATGATATTACATGGAAGGCGCATATAAAAAGTACTACAAAGCAAATGAGCTCTGTTTTACAACGTTTAGACAGTGCTGGGGAAAGCATTTTACCTAAAACAGCACCACAACATGCCACTTTAGCCATGAATATGTCCTACGCTGATGAACTTTTGCGTATGGATGCCATTCAAATGAAGCTTGATACAACACTTATTACAGGAAAAATGCAGCGCACATTCAATGCCAAGCCCGCATGGGCTTTTGATTTGCATGCCTCACACTTTGATTTTGATAAATTGATTCGTGGGCGTGCAGTAGATATGCCGGCACCCAAACCTGCTGCTCAAGCGGGCACATCCGCTCAAAAGCCTCTGTCGTGGCAATGGTTACAGGATTTACGTGCCAAAGGCACTGTGCGTATAGACACATTCACCATGAATCGCATTCATGTGCGTAATGTGGTAGCACCCGTGAATATTCAAAATAGTGCCTTGGATTGTACACCCACCAAAGCTAAACTTTATGGCGGCGATGTGGTTATTAATTTTAAGAGTAAAGTACAAAAAGGGCTTTTACATACACAACTTGGTGTGGTGACAAAACAGGCTAATCTTTTGTCATTAAGTCATGACCTTAAACTGGAAACAGCCATTTCCGGCTTGGCGGATTTTTGGCTTTCAGCGCAAGGAAACATAGGCTATTCGAAAGATATTCCGGCGGCATTTGACGGCACGTGGCGTTTACATGTAGGTTCAGGTTTTTTACAAAGCCGCGAAGAAAGTGGCATGCTCTCAGGCTCACCCACTAATTTTACGCAATTTAGCGACGCTGGTTCCATTCGAAAAGGGGTATTGGAAAGTCATAAATTTCTTTTGCAAGGGCCGGATATTTATGTGACGGGGAAAGGGCATATTGACCTTATGAAAGATAGCCTTGATATGCATTTGCTGGTGGGAACTGGCGGGCTTTCTGACATTCCCGTACGCTTTTACGGTAGCCTTGATGATCCACAGCGTGATGTGCATGCCGGCGCTGTGCTTCTTTCGGCCATTGGATCTTTAGGTACAGGCGTTTTTGATATTATCGGCGGTATTTTTACGGCTTTCTTTGGTTTATTTAAGTAGTCGATAGTAAAGAAAGCGTGAGTAAACACGTTTTTTTTTGCACATGAGTTTTGAACTCTTATCTTATTTATTTTATAAGCTTAGAAATCAATAAAAATAATTTTTGTATACTTTGCTCTGTCAAGCTTGCATAGAACTACAGCATGTGGCATAGTATTTGTATGAGTTCCTGTGCAAAGCATTGTGCAAGGCTCATGAAGTAGTAATCATAGTTGTATAATGTACTACGCCCTTGTCACTTCCTAAATTCTATGTGGTCGTGTGTGTGGTGTAGCAAATGATATAATCTTCTGAGTAAAGGCATACACAATGGCATTAGAGCTTCGTCAACAACTTAAGCTTTCTCAACAGCTTATTATGACTCCACAATTACAACAGGCCATAAAGCTCTTACAGCTTTCTCGCTTGGAACTTGTGGAAACTGTACAGCGTGAGCTTATGGAAAACCCTTTTCTCGAAGAAGGGCAAGAAGAAGCCTTTGAAACGGAAAAGGCAGAAGTTCGTAATGAAAAGAAAACAGAAGATGTGGTTTATGATGGTGAATTAGCCAAAGGCGCCGACTGGGAAGATTATTTAGGTGAATTTGCTTCCTCACCGCGCAACAATGCTTCTCGTGAATTTGAAGCCTTGGACGATATTTCCTCTTTTGAATCTCGTTATACTGAAAAGCCTTCCTTAGATGCCCACTTGCTTTGGCAGTTGCGTCTTTCTTCATTATTAAGTGATGCTCAAAAAGATATAGGGGAGATTATCATTGGTAATCTTTCTTCTTCCGGATATTTACAAGCTTCTGTAGAAGATATGGCCGAAATGCTGCAGGTAGATACAGCCATGGTGGAAGAAGTTTTAGATGTGGTACAGCTTTTTGATCCCGTAGGTGTGGCGGCACGTTCTGCACAAGAATGTCTTATGATTCAACTGCGCAGTTTGCGCTATGATAGAGACCCTATCTTGGTATCCTTGGTGACAGATCATTTAGAAGATCTTGAAAATAAACGCTACAAGCCTTTATTACGTAAATTTCAGCTCACCATGGAAGACCTCAAAGAATATTTAGATATTATTCAGTCACTGGAACCCTTGCCGGGTGCCTCTTTTGGCGGCAGTGATACAGCCTTTGTAAGTCCCGATGTTTTTGTTTATAATTATAATGGGGAATTTGTTATTATTTTGAATGATGATGGATTGCCGCATTTGCAATTATCAGATACACTGTCAGAAAATATGGATTCCATGTCTTCCGGAGACAAGGAGTACTGTTCTGAAAAAATGCGAGCTGCCTCTTGGCTTATAAAAAGTCTTTACCAAAGGCAACGCACATTGTATAAGGTAGTTGAGAGCATTATCAAATATCAAAGGCCTTTCTTTGAGCAAGGGGTGACACAGCTTGCACCGCTTATTTTAAAAGACATTGCCGATGATATAGCCATGCATGAGTCCACGGTGAGTCGTATTACTTCTAATAAGTATGTGGCCACACCCCATGGAACCTATGAATTGAAGTTTTTCTTCAATAGTGCATTGGCTCTTGATGATGGCAGTCAAGTAGGGTCTGAAAGCGTAAAAGCCTTGATTAAAAAGTTTATTGCTGAAGAAGATGCAAAAAATCCCTTAAGTGATGAGCGTATAGGCGAAATGCTGAAAGAACACCTCAAAGTGAATATTGCACGTAGAACTGTGGCGAAATACCGTACAGCTATGGATATTGCCTCCTCTTCGCGCAGAAAAGAGCATTTTTAGTGGTATATCTTGTGTAAAAAAATACTCTCATTGTAGGTCTACAAGCCTGCAAGAACCTAGGAGGATGTTATGAATATTGCCTTCACGTTCAAAAACTTTGAGCCTTCCGATCACCTTAAGAAGTACGCACGCCGCCGTTTTGAAAAATTAGGTCGCTTTTTTGGTAAAGCGTCCGGTCTTGATGTGCAAGTAAATTTAAGCGTGGATAAATTTCGTCATGTGTGCGATGTGCGCATTGGCGGCGAAGGATTGTCCTTAACGGCTACTGAAAAAACAGAAGAAATGTATTCTTCCATTGACCTTGTGCTTGATAAGCTGGAAGCACAGGTGAAAAAGCATGTGTCTCGTTTAAAGAAACATCATCGTCAAGCACGTGATGCCAAAGTGGAAATTTTCACATACAACTTTGGCGGTGAAAAAGATGATGAACCCATTGGTACACGTCGCTTTGAACCTAAACCCATGTCTTTAGACGAAGCTGTATTACAGCTAGAATCTGTGGGCAGTGAGTTTTTGGTTTTCTTACATGAAGAAAATCAGCGCATAAATGTGGTCTATCGCCGCCGTAGTGGAGATTACGGACTAATTGACCCTGTAGTATAAGCAAGCTAAGCCCTGCCGCAACTTAACGGGTGGCAGGGCTTTTTTTTATGAGGGCTTGACCTATGCAAGAAGAGATAACACATGCTCCTGTAGAAGCGTATGTGATTACAGGGCTTTCCGGAGCTGGTAAAAGTACAGCCTTACAAGTTTTTGAAGACCTTGGCTATTTTACCGTGGATGGTTTACCTGCCTCTCTCATGTATGAAATGGTACTTATGATGCGCCATGCATCCATGAGCCATTTTCGCGGTATTGCCTTAGGTTTGTCTTTGCACGGTTCAAATCTTGCTGAAAATGTAAGTGGCGTAATACAAAAATTATGCGAGCAAGACATTCAAGTTCATCTTGTTTTTCTTGAAGCCGGTGAAAATGAATTATTGCGTCGTTATGCCACCACCAGAAGGCCACACCCTTGTGAGCGTGAAGGTTTAGGGCTTGAAGAAGCCTTAGAAAGCGAGCAACGTCAGCTCACGCCCATAAGAGATATGGCTGATATGGTGCTGGACACCACTGCTTATTCTATTCATGATTTACGTAGGGTTTTACAGCAACATTATGGGCAGCAAGGTAAAAGTAAAACATGTTTCTTTTTGCGCCCTTTAAAGGTGCATATTGTTTCTTTTGGCTTTAAATACGGCGTTCCCAAAGAAGCAGATATTTTATTCGATGTACGTTTTTTACCTAACCCTTATTTTGATGCACAATTACGATCTCTTAGCGGAAAAGATGCTGAAATAGATGCGTATGTGTTTAAAAATAATATGGAACAGGTGTTTTCGGAAAAACTTATGACCTTCATGCTCTTCACCTTGGGGCTTATGGAAGCTGAAGGAAGATATAGAGTGACATTGGCCATAGGATGTACAGGTGGCAGACATCGTTCCGTGGCCACGGTGGAACGTTTATATAAAACGTTAAAACAAGCAGGCTATGCCGTTTCTGTGGAACACAGGCATATGTCGTTAGATGTAGTTGAAAATAAAGCTTAAGGGTAAGATACACTCTTGTGAACATACAGGAGTTAGTATGTGCTCTATGGCATCTAGCTGGGGACAGCTAGGGGGAAGACATGAGTCAACATGAAAATCAAGTTGGTATAATAATAGTTTCTCACGGGGATTATGGCACAGCTACGTTACGCACTGCTGAACTTATTTTAGGCCCCATAGAAGATTGTGCCTCCATTTCTGTGGATGTGGCGCAAGAAGTAAGCGAAACCGTGCAACGTTTAGAAGATGCGGCTTTTCGCTTAGATAAAGGTGCCGGAGTTATTATTCTTACAGATATGTTTGGAGGCACACCCACCAACCTCAGCTTGGCTTTACTGTCAAAGCATAAGGTGGAAGTGGTAACAGGGGTAAATTTACCTATGCTTATTAAAGTTTTTTCATCGCGCACAAAGCCCTTACAAGAACTTGCTTCCATTGCAGGGGAAGCCGGTAAAAATGGCATAGTGGTAGCCGCAAAGATGCTCGATAGCAAGTAGTGCGTGTGTCATGATTATTGTTCGTGTAGATGATAGGCTTGTTCATGGGCAAGTTATAGAGGCTTGGCTTCCTTTTACGGAAGCTAAGCACCTTGTGGTGGCCAATGATGCCTTAGTACATGATGATTTGCGCCAACAAATTATGTCACTGGCTGTACCACAACATGTACACATTCACTTTATTGCTTTGGATGTTTTGGTACAATGTATAAGTGAGTGTGCCAAGGAAAAAGTATTTGTTTTACTGGAGTCTTTGCAAGATTTGGAAAGGGCTTTAGCCTTATACACTGCTCATATTACTGTAACTTCTGCGCCTAGCATACATGTTAATATTGGTAATGTATCCCACGGTTTAGATAAGCAAAAAATAGCTGCTCATGTATCAGTGACGCAAGATGAATATCAATTTTTACAGCAGATTTCGGAGAAATTTAACATGGATTTCCGTTCCGTTCCTGCAGAAAAACCCCGAGTATGGCATGATATCATTGCATGATCTAACTTCTCTTTTTTATCTTAACGCTTTTTTTCTCATGTGTATGGGGGCTTTTTTTTTGTCCTTTCGCACGCCTCACGCCTTAACATACATATAACTTTTTTCGATAGGCCACTCTTGGCAGCTTTTGTCATGGGTTTATGTACCCAGACATTACCGGAAGCTTTGGCATTAGGGCTGGTGTTAGAACTTTTTTGGATAGATGGCTTGCGTCTTGGAGGCGTAGTGCCACCTTCTGCTTCGCTTTCTTTTCTTTTATTGTACCCCTTATGTCTTATTTTTTCCTGGGATTTGCCACAACAAGTACCCATTCCCTTACTTCTTAGTATTATGTGTGCTCATGCAGCCGTGTGGCTGGAGCAGTGGCATAGAAGCGCCAATATGAGCTGTGATGCTCGTTTAGAATTATGGGCAGAAAATGAAAAAAATAAACACGGTATGAGCCCAGAACAAATAATGACTCAATCGCATTGGCGCGTGTTATGGTCGTCGGCTCTTTTATACATGGTTTGCTTTGGGGTGCTTTTTGGCCTTTGCTCTCTGATAACAGTGTATTATGGAATGCCATCCTTTGTGGGGCTTTTGTGGAGCGCTTTGTATGGTATTGGCTTATTGGGAGCCGTATTGGCTTTACGTACGCGCCGCGCCTACATTGTTCTAGCTTTTGCCCTAGGAGCTGTGCTTTTGTGGCAGATTTT
>CAYJNA010000007.1:0-1157 GCA_964371225.1 uncultured Desulfovibrionaceae bacterium | reverse complement strand
TCGTCGTCATCGTCATCGTCATCGTGGCTTTTCTTTCTTTTGCCTTTTCCTTTTGAGGGACCCATTTTAGAACCTATTCGATACATGGCAATGAAAAAAATCAATGTCCAGATGCCTGCAAAGCCAAAGAAAATCCAATAGGCCCACTCTTTAGCACTGCCCGATGGCGGAGGATCGTTTGCAAAAAAGATGGCCACAATAAATGCTATAATAAGTAATGCAACAGATCCTAAAATATACAATGTTTTTTTCCCGCTCATACATACCTCTTAATGATTTTCTTTAAAAATAATAGTTTTCATGTTTTAAGAAAAACTTTTTTTGTTAATTGGCACAAGTAGCGAGAGCTTATGCATGGCAGCGAGTATGTTTGTTGTATGCTTTAAAAAGCATTGTATTGTATAAGGCTTTCCCGTGCAGGTTTTTTCATGGGGGCACCGGCGGTAACTGGTTTCCCTATGTTGAAGATGGCTTTAATTTTTTTGGCTCGAGGTACATTTAACAGTTTACGTACAGGTTTTTCAAATTCACTATAGGTAAATAAAATATCATTGAGGCAGGTGGCATAGCCCAATGCTGTGACGGTTAGTAAGATATTTTGCGCAGCCACGGCAAAGTTTTCGTCTTTAAAGTCACGGCGTAATTTGTTGGGAATATCTTCACTGAGGGCAATGATGGCTAAGGGAGCCAAATGAAGCTTGGTGATTTTTTGTAGCTCCACCAGTAAGCTTTTTTCCGTGACTATCACATAGGATGTGGTGCGTATATTCACGCCGGCAGGGGCTGCAATGGCCGCGTCTATAATGGCGTGAATGTCCGTTTCTGAGGGTATGTCGGCTTGAAATTCGCCGCGATAGGAATATCTTTGGTGAATGGCGTCAAAAAGATTCATAGGCACCTCATGCGTGTGTTATGGTTTAGTATGAAGTCTTATTCCTTTAGATATATTTCTTGTAAGCTGAAATAGATTTTTTGTCTAGAAGGGAGCTGACGGGTAGCTGTTATGTGAAGTTGCACAAGGGAGAAAGACCCAAGAGTGGATGGATGCGTTTTTGGTATGCATAAGGCTCACGCGCATCAATTAGTTGACGCTTAAAAACGCGTTTCCACTGGTTTTTAAGAAAGGCACGCTCACTCCAAATACCCCTTTCGGGGAC
>CAYJNA010000006.1:0-51861 GCA_964371225.1 uncultured Desulfovibrionaceae bacterium | reverse complement strand
TCTACCGCGACCTTACCGAGCCCACCATTGTGGGTAAGTGGATGAGCTCTGCCAAAGGCTTACCAATTCTTTTTGGTATTCCTGCGGTAATTTGGCTTGTGGTGTGGTGGATTCGTGCACAATTTAATGGTGGCAATTGGTTCCCACGTGCTGAAGATGGCCGCATTGTTTTTGGGCAAGTCTTCTATGGTGACTACACCATTGACCCCATTTTTATGGCTACCTTCTTTGGTGCAGTTTTTGTTCTTTATAAAGGCACCATGCGTCTTTTAGATCTCTTTAAGCCTGAAGGTACCTTGCTTATGCTTGGCAAAACCAAGCCTTGGTACTGCCATTTATATGATGTGGTGGTAGAAGAAATTCTCACCCATAAAAAGTTTAGCGATTGCTCAGCTGAAGGCGAAAAGCCGGAAGATACAGAGGCAAAATCTGGCCGCAAATGGGGTCATATGGTGCTTATGTATAGCTTTGTGGCTCTTGTTATCGTGACTGCCATTGTGGCAGGTGGGCACTGGATTGGTAAGGTTGTACCGGCTTTGAAGGTAACAACACCTCTTGAGCTTACTAACCCTATTAAAATTCTTGCCAACGCAGGGGCGCTTGCCATGGTGCTCGGTCTAGGTCTTTTGACCGTGCGTCGTATGAAGTTAAACCCCAAATACCAGACGTCCTCCTTCTATGATTGGTACCTTTTAGGTATCATCTGGGTGGTGGCACTGACAGGTATATTGAGCCAAGCTTTCCGCTTGATGGACGCTATTACACCAGCTTTTATTGTATACTACTTACACTTAGTGTTTGTGTGGATGCTCTTTGCCTACCTTCCTTGGTCAAAGCTCGGACACTTTGTATACAGAACTGCCGCATTAACCTATGTGCGCATGGTTGGTCGTAGTAACTAATTCTGAAACAATTCCGATCTCCCAAGGAGGAGGCCGTATGTCTGATGTAGCTCGTAAAGTCTTCCCTATGGAAAATGTTCTTGCCCTCGTAGTAGGCAAGGAAGACGCTGACGTAAAAGAATTGGCCGGTTACTTAACCGGGCGTACCATTGCTTGTGATTGTTGCGCTCGTGTTGTAGCCCCGCTTGCCGCCGGATGGCTTGCAAGCTTGTACCCTGATTTTGTTGCCATGGAATGGGACGGTTCTGTGGAATGGGATAATTATGTTGCCGAAAAGAAAAAGAATGTCGGTGATAATGTTTCCATGACACCCATGAGCGCTAAGCTGCAAGCTCTTGCTGCTAAAACGCTGGACTGCCTAACTGATATGGACGAAACCAATAAAGCTCAAAGTGCTGAAATTGCCGCTCTTCATGCTAAAATAGAAGTGCTTGAGCCTGCAGAAGCTAAAGCTGGTGAACTAGAGAAAAAGTGTGACCAGTTAGAAGCAAAAATTAAAACCATGACCACAGACATGGGCGCCCTGCGTAAAGAACTCTTGCCCTTCCAAGGCAAGATGGCTGTAGATCAAGCTGAACTTTTGAGCATGATTAAGGGTGCCATTAAAGATAATATGAAAGGCCTTGTGGTGGGCGGCGCTGCGGCTGGCGCAGCCGGTGCAGCCGGTGCAGAAGCCATGGCAGACGTTGCTGAAGAATTGCCCGATGATACCCCACGCGGTATTACCGGGGACTTTGGCTTCAACGCCTCCGGTGATGATGATGATGGTTTTGGCTTTTAGTATAAGCTGTCATTTTTAAAAGTGTATAAAATCCTCGCTTCTATAATGGAAGCGAGGGTTTTTCTTTTTTGCAAGAGCAAGTATAAAAAAACGCATGTTTTAATATTATTGCTCTGCCATGGCCTGGGGAGAAAAGCGTTGTTTTCGTGTGCGTTGCAAGGTCTTTATATGCAAAGAAATTGCATATAAAGTGAGGGAACTATTTTTTTTTGTGCCATTAATATAGCTTAAAGGACATTATAGCATTGACTCTTGTATAAGCGTACGTATATTAAAGTATGGTGCGCGCGTATGGCAGAAGGCTGCGTAGGGTAGTGTAAACTGTTTTTAATGAAATTGTTAAAAAAACGAAATAAAGTTGCCTTGCTTTGTTGGTAGAAGATGAGTGCGCGCTCAGCTTATGTACGTAAAATTTTACAGATAAAAGTACTTTTGCCATGTATTTATGTGGCCTTGCATAAGGTAAAAGATTTTTTGCTAGCTTTAAGGAGAAGAGCCGATGCAAATGTTTGTGGCTCATACATATGAACTTGATGATGCTCAAGCTGCTGTAGATGAAATTCTGCAAGCGCTGCCTCTTGATTCCATGGCTGGAAAAAATGCCGTAGGCATACTTACTGTGCAAATGGATGCTGTAGAAAATGGTGTTGTGAAGGCGCTTTCAGATGCCTTACCCTTTGATGTCATAGGCATGACGGCTTTTGCTTCTTCTGGAGGCCAAGAAGTAGACTTGAGCATGATAAGCCTTGTGGTGCTGGTCAGTGAAACCCTTACCTTTACCACGGGTATTACTTCAGATCTTTCTCAAAGCTATAAAGAAGAGCTAGATACTCTGTACACACAAGTAAGTGGTGCTGCACCAGAAAAGCCGGCTTTAGGCTTGGTATACAGCTCCTTTTTACGCCACACAACAGGGCATGAACTTCTCTCCTATTTAACAAAAATTTCAGACAATATGCCAATTTTTGGCGCATTAGCTAGCGATTATACCTATTTTTGTGATGACGCATATGTTTTTTGCAATGGGAAAATTTATAATCGCGCTTTGGCTCTCTTATGTATTTCTGGCCCCGTTAAAGCTCACTTTTTATACAGCTCCTTGCCTGTTGATGGCTTACAAGATAAAGAAGCCATCATTACAGCTTCAGAAGATAATGTTGTTTTTACTGTTAATGATATGCCTGTGGCAAACTATTTGTACTCATTGGGTTTTTCCACAGAAGTCTTGGCTGATTCCGGCTCAGAAGTTCCCTTTTTAGTGGACTATAGGGATGGAACCCCCATACAGGCTAGAGAATTAATAGGGGTAACTTCTGAAAAGCATGTGTTTTTTGGAGGAAATATGCCCACAGGTGCGGCTTTGTATATTTCGTCACAAACAGCTGAGGGCGTACTTCAAACCACACAAAGTCTTTTACAGTACATAGAAAATAAAAAAGATGATTTGCTTGGAGCCTTGGTTATAAATTGTTCAGAGCGTACCGTCGTTTTGGGAAGTGATCCTTTGCGTGAAGCCAAGGAAGCTTTGGCCATGTTTGCAGGTAAAATTCCATATCATCATTGCTATGTGCGCGGCGAAATTTGTCCAGCTTTTACCGATGACGGGCAGATGCAAAATAGATTTCATAATTTTACCATTATTGCGTGTTTGTTTGAAAAGTTAGATGTGCTTAATTAGGTAGTATGTATGTTGCACGAGATTGAGAAGTTACAAAAGGAAAATAAACGCCTACAACGTGAAAACAAAGCGTATTTAGCCATGTTGGAACGTGCGCAAAAAAGTGTTGATGCTAAGAGCAAGGTGACTTTGGCCTTAGTGCAAGAAAAAGAAAGACAAGACCTTTATCTGAATCTTCTTTTAACACATGTCACGGAAATGGTGTTGGTTTTTAATGCTGAAGGGAATCTTTTATACTGTTCTGATAAATTTTTAGAACATATTGCTTCTACGCATGCGGAACCTTTGCGCGGTTTGTATTTTGAAGATATTTTTGACAAATTACTTTTAGGGACGCGCAGTGTAAAGCTTAATGCCCTTTTTGAGCAATGCCTCAATAAAAATGTGGCAATTAACCTTAAGAAAAGTTTTAAGGTGCAAGACATTATGCGCCATTTTTCTGTAAGTTTTACTCCTTTGCGTGATGACAAGGACGTTTTCATGGGCGTCATGGCCATGTTTCATGACCTTACAGATATTGTGGTAGCCAAAGAAGAAGCGGAGCGTGCAAATTTTGCCAAATCTAACTTCTTGGCCAATATGAGCCATGAAATACGCACTCCCATGAACGCCATCATTGGCATGACAAAGATTGGGAGCAGCGCTCAGTCTCTTGAGAAAAAAAATTATTGCTTTGGGCGTATTGAAGAGGCGTCGACACATTTATTGGGAGTCATCAACGATATTTTAGATATGTCTAAAATTGAAGCCAATAAATTTGAGCTTTCTACCACAGAATTTGACCTTGAAAGTATGCTTATTCGCGTAGTAAATGTGGTAAATTTCACGGTGGAGAATAAAAAGCAAAACTTCATTGTAAATATAGGTAATTTAATTCCTTGGAATATTATTACTGATGAACAACGCATAGCGCAAGTTATCACAAATTTCCTTTCCAATGCTGTAAAATTTACTCCCGAATATGGCAATATTACGCTTTCTGTCACCTGTGAAAGCATTTCCGATACCATGTGTCGCATTGCCGTGAGCGTTAGTGATACCGGTATTGGTATTACAGAAGAACAGCAAAAACGCATGTTTCATCCCTTCATGCAAGCGGATAGCAGCATTACGCGCAAGTTTGGCGGTACTGGTTTGGGCTTGGTTATTTCTAAGCGTATTGTCAACCTTTTGGGCGGTGATATTCAGGTACAATCCAAAGAAAAAGAGGGGACTACCTTTAGTTTTTCCATAGTGGTGGAAAAAGGTACCCCCAGCACCAAATTTCTTACAGAGGAAATGGCTGGCAATATACGTGTTTTGGTGGTGGATGCCACGGCGGGCACGCGCCAAGCTCTTTCGCATATGATTCGTAATCATGGTATGTCTTGTGATGCTGTGAGCACAGCTAAGGATGCTTTAGAACAAATAGCTTCTGCGGATGAAAAAAGCTATGACATTTGTTTCATAGAAAATAATTTGCCGGATATGAACGCTTGTGCCTTGGTGAGCGAAATAAATAATTTTGCAGATGCTCCAGCCTTGGTGGGAGTTGTTTCTGCCAATGATAGAGATTTGACAGATAAGGCCAAGGAGTATGGCTTAGTAAAAATGCTAGCCAAGCCCATTTTCCCCTCTGCTTTGGTAGACTGTGTTAATAGCTGTATGGGCTCCATGAAAACCAGAGAAGTGCAAAAGTTTGGCCCCAAGAAAGATTATACCAATATTTTCAGTTCTTTTAATCTGCTGCTCGTGGAAGATGTAGAAATTAATAGAGAAATTGCCATGACCATCTTGGAGTATACAGGTATTACCATTGATACTGCCGAAGATGGCGTCGTGGCAGTGGAAAAAATACAGAAACAGCGTATGCGCTATGATATAGTGCTCATGGATATTCATATGCCACGTAAAGATGGCTATGAAGCCACCAAGGATATTCGTGCATTGGGCACTGAATACGCCACACAAATGCCAATTATTGCATTAACAGCCAATGTATTTAAGGAAGATATACAAAAATGCCTTGATGCAGGCCTCAACGACCATTTAGGTAAGCCTTTGGACGTGAATGAGCTCTTGGCAAAACTTGAGAAATATCTCTTGGTGGATGCGCAGTAAAAGGTTACTTTAAAACAGTCAAAGCTTGTTAAAAATATCAAACAAAATCCCCTTGGGCAAAGTTGTGCGCAAGGGGATTTTTTATATTAATAGTCGACACTGAAAAAAGCATCAATTAAAAAAAATTAGAGTTTGTCAAAAATAGAGCCTTTGCCAGCAAAGAATAATTTTTCATGCAATCTGGCGGCGGAGGCATCACTCATGCACGCGATATAGTCGCAAATAACACGCATTTGTGCCGCTTTGTTGCTTTGATTTTGATAATTTTTCTTCACCTCCCAAGGCAAAAGCTTGTCTGGATTTGAGGCAAAAACATCAAAAAGTTCCACCACAATTTTACGCCCGCGAAATTCTTGAATTTGTAAGTTGGGAGATGAAATAATAAGATCAAAAACCAATGCTCCCATAAGATTCTGCAATCCGGCCGCGCCATCTTCAAAGCGCGCGCGGTAGTTGATAAGAGGGCACGCACTTTCAATGCCACTTTCTTCCACAAAGGTGTGGGTTATCATATAGTGTACAAGGCCGCCTATGCGTCCTTTACGGCGATATTCAGCTTCGGAAAATAAATCATCGGCCACTTGTGCTGAAGAAAAGCCACAAGCTGTGAAAACATCTTCCTTGCCTTCTATATATTCTTCCCACATTTGCCGTGTAAGCACTCCCAAGGCCACAGCATCTTCCAAATCATGCAGACCATAGGAAATGTCGTCAGACAAATCCATGATGGAAGCGTCTAAGGACTTATGCAAAGTTTTGCGATGCTTTTGACAGGTGTCAGTGGAAACATCTTTGTGCGCGCCAAAGGCATGACGTGCTTCGGCAAAGGGCGCAAAAATCCAATCCACCACGGCTTGTTCACTATCATGAAAGCATTTGGGAGGATGCTGTTCATTGGCATTGAAAAGCCAGCGCGGGGAGCTTTCATGCTGCCCGTAAGCAAGGGGATTGAGCAATGCAGAGTAGGGGGCAGGGTATTTTAGTACGCCCAAGAGGAGGCGCCGCGTGGGGTTGAGGCCATGATGAGGCGTGTATTGCTCCAGCAGAGACAAAATGCGTAATGTTTGCCCATTGCCCTCAAAACCGCCATAGTCGCGCATGCAAAAGTTTAATGCTGTTTCGCCGCCATGCCCATAGGGAGGATGCCCAATATCATGGGCAAGACAAATGGCTGAAAGCAAGCGTTCGTCCGGTAAAGCGGCTGCGATGGACGGATTATTTTCATGTCTTTCATGTAAGAATTTGATAATGCCAGAGCTTACTTGAGCCACTTCCATGGAGTGCGTGAGGCGGGTACGATAAAAATCGCTTTGCCCAAGGTCCATAACTTGCGTTTTGGATTGCAATCTTCGAAAAGCCGCAGAGTGGATAATGCGCGCATAATCGCGATCCCAAGGGGAGCGTACATCATGGCTGCGTTGTGGCGTTTCGCCGCGTCTTTGGAGCCAAGGTTCTTGCCAGCTATATTCGGAATCCTGCATACAAACCTCTTTGGATAAAATGCATGTAGCCCATTCTTGCCTGAGGCGAAAAAAGAAAGCTTAGGAAAATACTTTGACAAGATTAAGGAGAACACGCTACACGAAACGCAATATATCATGAAGCTTTTTCTTTATAAAGGATTATATATGTCTACTTCTTCTTTTTCCATAGCCATCATTGGTGGCGGACTTGCCGGTACTGAATGTGCCTTAACCTTGGCTAAGTACGGTATTACAAGCACTCTTTTTGAACAAAAACCAGAGCATATGTCACCGGCACATCAATTACAAGACTTGGGGGAATTGGTCTGTTCCAATTCCTTGCGTTCCAATGAATTGGCTTCAGGCATAGGTCTTTTAAAGCAAGAAATGCGCGAATTGCAAAGCCCCTTTATGCGCCATGCCGACGCCACAGCGGTGCCGGCCGGTAAGGCCTTAGCTGTGGATAGAGAGATTTTTGCAAAAAACATAACCCAAGAAATTGACGCTTGCCCTTTAATTACAGTACGCCGTCAACAAATACAAAGTTTACATGATACTGCTTTGGAAGGTTTTAGCCACGTGGTGCTGGCGGCTGGGCCTTTGGCTTCCGATGGACTTGCCGCCTCTTTAAGTGAAGCCCTTGGCGGAACAGAATTATATTTTTATGATGCCATAGCTCCCATTGTCAGTGCTGAATCCTTGGATAGAAGTATAGTTTTTCGTGCCTCACGCTACCAAGAGCCCGAAGAAGGCGCCGAAACAGGGGAGTATCTGAATTGCCCCATGGAAAAAGATGAGTACTTGGCCTTTTATGATGCCTTATTGGAAGGGGATAAAGTGCAAGCCAAAGACTTTGAAAAAGAAATACATTTTGAAGGCTGTATGCCCATTGAAGCCTTGGCAGAACGTGGTGTGCGCACGCTTACCTTTGGGCCGCTTAAGCCTGTGGGTTTTATAGATCCGCGCACGGGGCGTCGCCCTTATGCGCTCATTCAATTGCGTACGGAAAATTTGAATGAATCCATGTACAATTTGGTGGGGTGTCAAACCAAGCTCACCTATGGAGCGCAACAAAAGATTTTCCGCATGATTCCCGGCCTTGAAAATGCCGAATTTGTACGTTTTGGCTCCATGCACCGTAATACATACGTCAATGCGCCCAAAGTGTTGGATGAAAATCTTTGCTTGAAGAATTATAAAGCTAAAAATATTCGACTGGCAGGGCAAATTACCGGCGTGGAAGGCTATGTGGAGTCCGCGGCATGTGGTCTTTGGGCGGCGCTTACCTTGGTGGCAGAAATACAAGAAAAAGCACTGTGTACACCACCTGTGACCACGGCCTTAGGCGCGCTTATGCATCATTTACGCACAGAAGTGAAAAAATTCCAACCTTCCAATGCGCATTTTGGCCTCATGCCTGAATTGGGTGTTCGCGCCAAGAAAGCGGAACGCAAAGTCATGTACGGCACCAGAGCCAGAGAAAGCTTTGCCACATGGTTGGCGGAACATGTGGGCAAAGGCTTTTCATGTTAATAAAAAATCTTTGGTATAAGGCGTAGATATACTAGGGCGCGCGTATACAGAGAAAATGAGACCTCTGCGCAATTCATTGCGTAAGGTCTCATGAAGCGTTGACGACAGTCAAAATATCGCTAAGCTCAACATTCCAAAAATAAAGCCCTTCTAAAACCGTACTTTGGTTTTGGAAGGGCTTTTATCATATATAAAAAAAGAAGCTGAACACCCGTAGCCACCGTTACCGCTGCTTCCTTTCGGATCTGACGGGGTTGGCGGTGCTTGCGCCGTTCAGCTTCGCCCATGTCTATAATATGCCCTTTGTAACTCTGTCAAACCTTTTTTCATTACAGTGGCATTTTCCTCTGCGTCTATGCTTGGAGGGGGCGCTATAGACGGTATATGTTTGAAAAGGAGCATCCTTTCTTTGGCATATAAAGTGCATAACCACTCTTACATACTGCAAAGTTAAAAGCGTTTTTTACTGGTAAGGAAGTATGTAGGAGGAATTTTGTATGCAAGACATGATGTTTAGCGCACTTTTTGGAGCTTTATCCACAGAGCATCGCATGAATTTCATCGCCAATAATTTGGCGAACGTGAACACCACAGGTTATAAGCAAGATAATTTAGCTTTTAAAAACACCATGGCTCAATTTGCGCATGATGAAATTCGTGAGCCTCTTGCCAATGTTCGTTCTGCGCCATTATTTCCTGAGCCTAAAAACCTTTCGCGTACACGTATCGCTACAACTAAGATTGATTTTTCGCAAGGTTCCATGAAATTTACGGGAGATCCCTTAGATGTGGCCATCAGTGGAGAGGGTTTTTTTAAGGTAGTAACACCGCAAGGGGAACGCTATACCCGCAGTGGTCACTTTGTAAAAGGCGCCGATGGTGCTGTACAAACACCGCAAGGCTGGCCCTTGCAAGGCACAGACGGCCCCATTGTTATTCCTGAAGATGCGCGCGATGTGCATATTGCCGGCGATGGACAGGTTTTTGCGGATGGAGAGCTTGTAAACACCATTGCTTTTGTGGGGCTTGATGATCCGCAAGTGTTGCAAAAAGAAGGCTCTAATACGTATAGATTGCCCGAAGGTGTGGAAGCAGCAGAAAATGATCCCTTGCTGAATGGCGGGCGTATTTCGCAAGGCTTTGTGGAAACAGCTAATGTGCAAGTGGTCACAGAAATGGTGAAGATGATTGAAGTGCAGCGTCATTATGAGGCCATGGCAAAAGTCATGCAAACTTCAGATTCTATAGATAGGCAAGCAATAGATAAGGTTGGCAAAATTCGTTAGCCATAACATAAGGAGCTAAAGCTATGATGCGTTCGCTTTGGACAGGAGCCACCGGTATGGTGGCACAGCAGTTGAATATTGACGTTATTTCCAATAACTTGGCTAACGTAAATACCTCAGGCTTTAAGAAGAGCCGTGCGGAATTTGAAGATCTCATGTACCAAACCATGAAGATTGCAGGTTCCATAACCGAAGGAGACACCGTATTACCCACCGGTATTCAAGTGGGTATGGGTGCGCGTCCTACAGCGGTGCATAAGTTCTTCTCTCAAGGGGATTTCCAAAACACAGGCAATGCGCTTGATGTGGCCATTGAAGGCGATGGCTTCTTTCAGGTAGATGTCAATGGTGAGCTTATGTATACCCGCGCAGGGACATTTAAGCTGAATCAAGACGGAACCGTGGTAACGGCCAATGGCTATATTTTACAGCCAGAATTTACCGTACCCCCTGAAACAAAAAATATTTCCATCTCCCCACAAGGGCATATTGCCGCATTGGATGCTTCAGGAGCTGAAATTTCTTCTGCGGAAATACCTATATATACCTTCATTAACCCCGCTGGTTTAGATGCACGTGGACGTAATTTATATACGCCTACAGAGGCTTCTGGTGAGGAGCTGGAAGGCGTGCCCGGTACTGATAATGTGGGTACCTTGGCACAAGGCTTTCTTGAAATGTCCAATGTGGAAGTGGTGGATGAAATGGTGAATATGATTGTGGGACAGCGTGCCTACGAAGTAAACTCCAAGGCTATTCAAACTTCTGACTCCATGCTGGGAATTGCCGTACAATTAAAGAGATCGTAATGATGTTTAGCAAAGGGCTCCTTACACGTGCCGCCAATGTCAAGAAAAGGCGTAACATAGGGCTTAAAGTCTATGACTTTGCGTGCTTGTTGTTACGTATCTTTACAGCGCATCGGTGGCAAGGAGCCTTGGCTATAGGTTGCATCTATGGTTTTATAGGGCTTTGTGCTGTCCCCTTTTCAGCCTATGCCAATACGTGGAATTACGCCAAGCCCGGTTTTCCTTTAAGCGAGCAACAACGTAGCGTTGGCGCTTCCCAAACGCGCAATACCATGGGACAAGGTGAGTATGCCGGCGGCACTTTACAATTGGAAACCAAGGCGGATTGGCGTTTGCATATTCGTGCCGCTGCTGTGGCTCAAGGGGATATGGTAACGCTGGGGGAAATAGCTGACCCTGTGGGGGAAATACCTCCTGCTTTATGGGAATCCTTACGTAAACAAGCCCTTTGGCCGGCGCCACCCGAAGCTGGAAAACCTTTGCAAATTAATAAGGCTCGTCTGGCCAAGGCTTTGAAAGACACCTTGGGTGATGTGGCCTCAAAATGTATTTTACCCAATTCTTTGGCCATACAAAAAGGGGGCGTGGTACTTACAGAGCATGATTTACGCAAGTACGTAGTCAGCTTTTTGACGCCACAAACCAATGCCATGCCGGGTATGGCTGAATGGGCGGATTTTCGCTTGCCTCCCTATATCTTTTTGGAGCATGGGCAACAGCGTGTCAATTTAGAGCCGGGTAAAGTGGCTCCGGGGCGGGTGACTTTTCGCTTTGTGGTGCAAGAACCTGACGGTACGGTGCTACGCAGAGCAGCCGGCGCGGCTTTTTTAAATTTATGGGTTGAAGTACCTGCAGCAGCGCGTGTACTCAATAAAGGTGAATCTTTGCATGTGCAGGATATTACATTTATACGCGTTAACGCCGCTCATTTAGATTCCATGCCATGGGATGGCAAGGGTGGGCCTTGGCAAATGACACGTTCTGTGGGAGCTGGGCAAGTTATTTATAGTGGCGATTTGCTGGGTGAAGCCATGGTGCGCCGTGGTTCGGTGGTTAATCTTGTGTATGCCAAAGGCGCCGTACGTATGGAAGTGAAAGCGGAAGCCTTAGCTGACGGTGCTCCCGGTGCCATCATTGCGGTGCGAAATTTGCAAAGTAAAAAACAAGTCTATGCCACTGTACGTGACAATAGAACTGTTATTATAGAATAATGGAAAACCCCTTTTGTGTGCATGGGTATTTTTGGGAGGAAAGTGATGAATAAGCTTCAAATACTATTTTTAGGGCTCATGCTCAGTGTGGCACTTTTGTTGACGGCCTGTCAGGGTGGCTCCAGTAAAGCCCCCACAGTGGTGGCACCTACTGTAAGTACAGCGCCTGTGCAAAGTTATACCCCGCAAGATCGTCATTCCAATCCGGGATCACTCTTTGCGGAAAGTGATATTGACCCTTTGTTTGCTGACAGTCGTGCGCGACGCGTAGGGGATATTGTGGTGGTGAATATTATGGAAAGTAGCCAAGCCACCAACTCAGCTACCACCGATGCCGACAAAGAAAGTAATAATGACTATGGCATTCCATCCTTTTTTGGAAAAACATCCATTCCCTTTGTGCCAATGCTGGCTGGCGGCTTAACGGCTCCGGTGGGTGCGGGAACGTCGGTATTTCAAACAACTTCCAATAGTGATCATGCCGCTTCAGGGCAAACATCGCGCAGTAATTCGGTGGTGTCTTCCATTGCTTCACGTGTTATCAAAGTATTGCCTGGCGGTATTTTACAGCTGGAAGGCGTCCGCCAAACGCGTGTTAATGAGGAAACGCAATATATGGTCATCAGCGGTACCATTCGCGCCCGTGATATAGCCGCAGACAACACCATTATGTCTACACAAATGGCCGATGCCAATATTCAATTCTATGGTCAAGGTGTATTGGCAGATAAGCAAAAACCGGGATGGTTTACACGCTTTATGGATAATTTGTGGCCTTTCTAGGTTTTATGCAGACTTAGGAATAAAGTTCAAAAATCAATTATTTAAACCCTGCTTTGGCGGGGTTTTTTTTGACACTTGGATTTTCCTACGCGCTATGCTATAGCCTTCAGATAAGAAGATTATGTAGTCGATGCTGAAAAACGTGCCTTGTTTGCCTAGTCTGCCTAAACTTTGTCATAAAGATATGCTAACCTTCATTACTGACAAAGTTTTTTACGGTTTCTTGGCTGCAACAGTCTCTTTTATAATGCATTAAGGTGTTTTTCAGTGCCAATTGTGTATGCTACAATGTTCGTTGCGTAATGTATAACTTCATAAGGAATATATATGCCTTTTGCTTCTTCTTTTAAAGCGTATGATGTACGCGGTACATATCCTGAGTCTTTAAGTCCAGACCTTGCTAAAGCCATAGGTCTTGCCTATGCCAAACTTTTTTCACCTAAACGTGTGGTTGTGGGGCGTGACTGCCGTCTTTCCGGCCCTGTTTTGCGTGATGCCTTGGTGGCAGGTTTACGTGTTGCCGGTGTAGATGTGACGGATATTGGCTTATGCGGCACAGAAGAAATTTACTACGCAGCCTTTGCACAAGGTTTTGACGGCGGCATTATGATTACAGGCAGTCATAATCCGCGTGATGATAATGGAATGAAATTTGTGCGTAAAAACGCTGTGCCCATCAGTGCAGACACCGGTTTATTTGACATACGCGATATGGCCTTACAGCTTATGCCACATGTAAAAGCCGAAGTGGATGATAAAGAAGCCACGGGCGCCTATACGGAAAATTCTTACCGTAGTGAATATGTACAATTTTTGTTGGATTATGTGAAAATTGATCCCACAAGCACGCTAAAAATTCACGCAGATGCGGGAAATGGGTGCGCTGGTCTTGTCTTGCAAGAGCTTATGCAAAAGCTCCCTTTCCAAATAACCACAGCGCATATGGAGCCTGATGGCACCTTCCCCCATGGCATTCCTAATCCTTTATTGCCAGAACGTAGAGAAGCCACAGCCCAAGGCGTGCGTCAACATGGTGCAGATTTAGGCATTGCGTGGGATGGCGATTTTGACCGCTGCTTCTTTTATGACGCACAAGGGAATTTTATTGAAGGTTATTACTTGGTGGGCTTGTTGGCACAAAGCTTATTGCAAGATTTTCCCGGCGCAAAAATCATTCACGATCCGCGGCTTATCTGGAATACGCAAGATGTTACCCGCACCTCTGGCGGTATAAGCCTTGCTTCCAAGGCCGGACATGCTTTTATTAAGGAAAAAATGCGCGAAGAAGATGGCCTCTACGGCGGCGAAATGAGCGCGCATCATTACTTCCGTGACTTTGCTTATTGTGATTCTGGCATGTTACCATGGCTTTTGGTGGCTAAACTTATATTGCAAAGTAAAAAGAGCCTTGCAGATTTGGTATATGAATGCATGCAAAAGTACCCTTGTAGCGGCGAAATTAACCGTAAGGTAAAAGACTCTGCTGCCATTATTCAGAAAATTCGTGAAACCTATGTGCAAGATGCCCTAGGGGAAGATACTTTGGACGGACTTTCTTTAGAATTTGCGCAGTGGCGTTTTAATGTGCGTTCTTCCAATACAGAGCCTTTATTACGCCTCAATGTGGAATCTCGCGGTGATGCCGCCTTAATGCAAGAAAAAACACAAGAAATTTTACACATAATAGACAATTTTTAAGGAGACATTATGAAAGAAGTTATTAAAACCGACAAAGCCCCCGCAGCCGTAGGCCCTTACAGTCAAGCCGTTCGTGTGGGCAATACTTTATACGCCGCTGGTCAAGTGGCTCTTGACCCTGCCACAGGTAAAGTGGTGGAGGGAGATGTAAGCGCGCAAGCCACACAATGCCTCAAAAATGTACAGGCTGTGCTAGATGCTGCGGGTTATGCCATTACTGATGTGGTAAAAGTGACAGTTTTTATCACCAATATGGCTGATTTCCCCTTGGTGAACGAAGAGTATAAAAAGGTTTTTAAAGAGCCTTATCCAGCACGTTCTTGCGTAGGTGTTGCTTCCTTGCCTCTGGGTGTACAGGTGGAAATTGAAGTGATTGCCGTGAAAGAAGACTAAAAAAATACTAAAATTTTTTTAAGGGGAAGAATTTTTCTTCCCTTTTTTTTATATTTTTTTTCCATGTATTTTAAGAGTGTATACATATAAGCTCAAAAAAATTACACCAAAAATGTGGTCTTAATATTTTTTTAAGCTTGGTATGTTCTTTTAAACTCACAGCACGACACATCGTCGATAAGGAGAAAAAAATGAAAAGAAATATGACTACTGGAAAAAAATGGATGGTATTGTTTGCAGGTGTACTTTTTACAGGTGCTTTAGCCGTAGTACCCGCAGCCATGGCTAAAGATGGTGGCTTTAAAGGCCCTCACGCCGGTGGTGGCTATACTGGGCCTGGGCCAGTTGTTATGACCATGCAAAAAGCTGCTGAGCAGCCTGATGATACTTGGGTAACCTTGGAAGGGAAAATTCTTAATCATAAAGGCGATGAAAAATACACTTTTCAAGATGCCAGCGGCTCTGGTGTAGTGGAAATTGATCGCAAAGCATGGCGTGGCGTAGAAGTGGGTCCCAGTGATACAGTACAACTTCTTGTGGAAGTGGATAAAGATTGGGGCGCAGTGGAATTTGAAGCAAAAAGTATAAAAGTTATAGCGAAATAACCTATAAAAAATAATAGGTACAATAAACTCAGAGGAGGCTTATGGTGAGCCTCCTTTTTACACATTAGAGGGCAAATATGCGCATTTTGCTTGTGGAAGATGATACTATCATTGGTGATGGCCTCGTGGTGGCTTTAGAAAAGCAGGGCTTTACGGTGGACTGGCTGCAAGATGGTGCTTTGGCCAAATCCAGTTTACAAGAATCCGTTCATGATGTGGTTATTTTAGATCTCACCTTGCCAGGCATGGATGGCCTTGAACTCCTGCGCCATTGGCGTGCGGCCGGTCTGCATACGCCAGTGCTCATACTCACGGCACGTGGAGCTGTATCACAAAGGGTAGAAGGACTCAATTTGGGTGCCGATGATTATTTACCAAAACCCTTTGCTTTGGCAGAAGTAGTGGCGCGTATTCGCGCTTTGCAAAGGCGTCATATGGGGAAGAATGAAACCTTACTCAGCCATGAAAATGTGACATTTGATCCGCAAAAACGTCTTGTATATAAAGATGGGGAAGCCATATCTATAAGTCCAAAGGCTATGATTCTTTTAGAAATTTTCCTTACTCATGGTAGCGGGGTTTTGTCACGTTCTGCTTTAGAAGAAAAGCTGTATGGATGGAATGATGAGGTGAGCAGTAATACCGTGGAAGTGCATATTCATCATTTACGCTCTAAATTGGGTACTTCCTTCATTAAAACAGTGCATGGCATAGGGTATACCCTTGGGAAAAATGAGAATAAATGACATGAAGTGGTATAAAAAATGTATCCAGAAAATAAGTACGTGGAGCCTTGTAAAGCGCCTAATTCTATTTTTTTCTCTTTTCGCCATGCTTGTCTGGGGCATTGCCATGGTGACCTCTTGGCGTTTTGACGGGCAACACATTCGCTTTTTTTATGATTCTCATATGCAACTTTTTGCAAAATCATTGGCAGAATTAAATCTGGATAAAATGCATGGAGAAGTGGATAGAATTGAAGAAATTTTGCCACAAAAAAGAAAGAAACGGTTAGACGCTGTCAATGATGGTTTTTCTTTTGCTGTTTTTTCTCATGATGGATATCGTATTTTAAGTGATGATGATGACGGTAAAGACTTTCCCTTCTTAACACAACGTGGCTTCAGCACCATTGAAGTGGATGATGATAAGTGGCGCATGTATGTGTATCCTACGCGGGACAGACGGTATTTTATCTTGGTTGGGCAAGAGAAAGAGTTTCAACAAGATATTGTCTTTAAAGTGCTGTTGCGTCATGTGTGGCCATGGCTTGCCCTGTTGCCGGTATTTATTATTGGACTTGCATGGATTTTACATAAAGAATTAAAACCATTACGTATATTAACGCAAGGTTTAAAAAATCGTGAGGCTGATGACACCAGCCCTATTCTCATGCCCACAGTTACTGTGGAAACACGACCTTTACTACAAGCGCTCAATGCACTTTTTGAACGCATAGCCAATCTTTTGCAAAAAGAGCGTGCTTTTGTGTCCAATGCTGCCCATGAATTACGCACACCTTTGGCTGGCTTGCGTGTGCAAGCAGAAGTTATGGAAATGTGTATGGACGATGCTGACGCGCGACAGAATTCTTTACAAAAAATCTTGGAAGGCACGCAGCGTTGTACGCACTTGGTAGAGCAGTTGCTCTTACTTTCCAGCATAGAAGCCAAAACGGCGCAGGCAAAGGACGCAGCCATCATGGGGGCTATTCCTTGGGAAATACTTGTACAAGATGCCATGGACACGGTGGCCTCTGCTGCCAGCTACAAACAAATACAGGTGCAATGTACTTTGCACGCTCTGCCCCTCTGTAAAGAGGGTTATGGCGAATTGTGGGGCATTGCTTTACGTAATTTACTGGATAATGCTGTTCGCTACACGCCCACAGGGGGTATGGTGCATGTGGTGTTACAAGAAAAAAGCCTTTATGTGGAAAATACAGCACCTCACATTGAGCCTGAAAATCTTGAACATTTAGGGCAACGCTTTTATCGCCCCCCCGGACAAAAAGAGCGCGGTAGTGGTCTTGGACTGGCCATTGTGGGACATATTGCCGGTTTACATGGTGCCAAAGTTCGTGTGGAAAATGTGCTTATGCACGGCGCAGAGCCAGAACATGGCGTAAGGGTAAGCCTTATTTTTTAGGGCGATTGTTGATAATAATTTTGTTTTGACTGCTTTATTAAACATTACTCATAAAACTTACTGGGGGAAAAGCTTTTGTTCACGAGCAAAAGCTTTTCCCCCAAACTTTATTTTCAAAAAGCTTTTATTGTAGCAGATGTTTAGCTTTAAAAGTAAATTTCACGCATATAAATTTTACAGTGTCTGTCTACTACATACACAATTTGTTTTTTTACTTCCTTTTTATATAAAAACCTTTTGAAAGGTTGCCTTGAACGCGCATGCGCAATTGGCTATGCACAAAACCACAAGGAAGAGGTGCTTTACCGCAACGATCTTCACCTTGCACTGGCGACCAAATGGAAAAAGCCTCTTGGGGAAATTTTTTTCCAATGATGACTTCCTTAACTGGTGTACTTGACCAAGGATGCGCCTGCCATGAAAGGGGAACTGTACCTTCCTTATGAATAAAGGCCAAGTTTATAAAAATTGTACATATGCCAATAATTGAGAATGCTTTAAAATTTTTTGTTAAAAAATGTATGCACTGTTCAAGATATGGCATGTGTAGTGTTGTCAGTAAAGCCGCCGCTGCAATGAAGAGCGTCCACGCAAATTCTGCGCCAAATCGTGGGTCTGGGTACATGTAAAACCAATATATAAGAGAAAGGGCGCTATACGAAAATATAAAAAATAATGGCCAGCGTTTTTTTCCTTTAAAAAAAATAAAAGTCCATAAAAGAAGAGCTGATAGCATAGGCATGATGCACGTAGCCCAAGCGGTTGTACTATTTATAAAAGTACTAAACCAATGGGGAAACCAATAGCTAAAGCCATTTTCTAAGGCCGTTATATGCCCTGCTTTTGGCCAGCGCGCCCAGCCCATGACGTCTAAGCGTGTTTCATCAACACTGGCGCTAGTCATTATCCAGTCTACGGGTAGAGCGAAAAGTGTTGTGGGAAAAAGGGGATATCCAGAGAGAATGCTATTTTTTATGCACCATGTTATACCCAATACTATGGGAAGAATAAAAATGGCTACGCTTTCTTTTACGCTCAGAGATTTTTTGTACAGCATATAATACGAAAACAGAAGCATACAGAGAAGTAAGGGGATTATAACAAGAGGCTTTATGGAAAAACCCAGCGCGAGAAAAAGAATACTCAGCGCTAGAGGGGTATATATGTGCTTATGGTGGGCTAGGAAAAGTTTTAAAAGCTGATGTAGCACAATGATGGCAAGAAAAAGAGAGGGTTTGTCTGGGTAAAGGCTGGGCGGTAAATGAATATAATAGCAACAAAGAGGAAGTAAGCATAGGAAAAAAAGTTTTTCCCACCTTTGCCTGACAGTGATTAAATGAGACAAAGTCCACCCCAGAGTAGCCACTAGGAAAAGCGCAGTGATAAAAATGGGCATATGGGCTACGTCTAGAGGAAGCAAGGCCGCTAAAGTGAGCCACGTGGATGTGTTAGCAAGTCTGTTGTGCAAATTCCCTAATCCCGCTACAGTGGGGAAATCCATATTCCAAGCTACAATTTGCAAATGATATAAATCCGTATCGTAAGCTTTACCTTGCGGGCTTAAAGATACATGCAAAAGACAAAACAGAAGGAGAAGCAAGGCTAAACTTGCTCTTATCATGCTTTGGTGAAGATTTTTTTTACAAATGGCAAAACTAGGGGCTAGGCCTAAAAGACAAGGGAGAAGGCAGAGTAAGGCTACACTACTGTGTAGTGGAAAGAAAAAATTCACCAGAAAAGCCACTATTCCTATGGGCAACATGCCCATCCACATGGCGGTAAAAATGTTTTCTTCTTCAATACGTAGGAGCTGAAAGGTAAAGTAACCGGCACTACTAAGAAGTGTACATGTAAGTATAAGAAGAAAAATATGTTCCATGTAGCCTATACTGCTGCTGTATTAAAAAACAAAATATTTGCGCAATGAAAAATTCCCTGCAAAGCCCGCAATAATACCTATAAACTTACTGCTAAATAAGCCAAGTCCAAGGGCGTGTAAGCCAGCAGTGACGCCCAAGTCTATGGCGGCCATGATACAAACTGTAAGCGCATACGCCAGTAGTTCTCCTTTGGCCGACCAGCGGGCTTTATGTTTGAAAAGTATAGCTATGCAAAGCAGATAATTTACAATGGCTGCCACAACAAAAGCACTTAGTGCTGCGCTTGTTAGAGAAAAATCTAAGGAGAAAAGCGTGCCAAAAGTAAAAAGGTTTACCATGGCGGCGCAAAACCCTATGAAGGTATAGAGCAGAATCTGCATGGGTAAAGGGGCACAGTGGGCGCTATAATGTAAGATACAATAGAGCGCCCTTACGCCGTCGCGCCAACCAATTTTTTTCCCCTCTTCATAGCTACGCGGGTTGTAGCTTATGGCACATTCATATACGCGGGCTTGGCTCTGCGCAATGAGAGCGGTAACTTCTGGCTCAAAACCAAAGCGATCTTCTTGCAGTTTAGGTGCGATGTCTTGTAATGTCTCTCGGCGAAAGAGTTTATAGCATGTTTCCATGTCACTTATGTCTAAGTTGGTGAACAGATTTGAGATAAAAGTAAGTGAGCGATTCATCCACGTGTGCCAAAAATAAAGTACGCGACGTGTGCCTTGGCGCAAATAGCGTGAACCGTACACCACATCGGCCTTATTCTCTAAAATCGGTTGCATGAGGTCTAAGTAATCTAAAGGACTATATTCTTCGTCCGCATCCTGTATGCCGACCATATCGCCTTTTGCACTGAGCAAACCGGTGCGTAGTGCAGCACCTTTTCCTTGATTTTTCTGATGCTTATAGACGGTAATACTTTCAGGATAGCGTTGTTGCAAAGAGGAGGCAATGGTATAACTGTTATCGGTGGAGCAATCATCAACAATGATAAGTTCCAAGGAAAAATCTTTAAATGAAGGATGATCGCGTAACTCAAAACAGCGTGCCACACAATTTTCCAGGGTGTTTTCTTCATTGAAACAAGGTATGATAAGTGAGAGCGATTTCAACTAAACCTCCGCAGCTAGAGAAAAAGTATAAATGAAATATACAAGTCTACCTATGGGTATGTATTGTATAAAGCACTGTTTGAATAAAAAAAGGGAGATTTCTTATATAAGACTTCTCCCTTAAGTATTTTACGCTAAAACTACGCTTCTGATTGATTTTTCAAAGCTTCTGTTTGATAGAAGGTGTTCAAGGATTCAAGCAAATGGCTAATATCCCCTTCCATGATTTTTTCCAAGGAGTACAAGGTTAAGTTAATGCGGTGATCTGTGCAACGGCCTTGAGGGAAGTTATAGGTACGAATGCGTTCAGATCTATCCCCTGAGCCCACCTGAGCCTTACGGTCAGCAGACATGCTGGCATTTTGTTTTTCTTGTTCTGCTTGCAAAATGCGCGAGGCTAATACCTTCATGGCAGAAGCTTTGTTTTTATGCTGGCTTTTTTCGTCTTGGCAGGTAACCACAGTGCCTGTAGGGATGTGCGTAATACGCACAGCAGATTCTGTTTTGTTTACGTGCTGCCCACCGGCACCAGAAGCACGATACACGTCAATGCGCAAATCGTCAGGACGAATATTAATATCCACTTCATCGGCTTCAGCCATAACAGCCACGGTGGCTGCAGAGGTGTGAATACGCCCCTGTGTTTCGGTGGCAGGTACGCGTTGTACACGATGTGTGCCGGCTTCATATTTAAGCTGGCTATACACACGATCTCCGGAGATAAGGCAAATTACTTCCTTCATGCCGCCGGTGTCCGTGGGGGATTCGCTGATAATCTCAGTTTTCCAGCCCTTTATTTCGGCATAACGGGTATACATGCGGAAAAGGTCTGCTGCAAAAAGGGAAGCTTCATCGCCGCCTGTTCCTGCACGGATTTCTAAAATAGTATTTTTATCGTCCAAGGGATCCTTGGGCAAGAGCAAGATTTTCAATTGATGCTCTATTTCTGGCAAACGCGCTTCAGCATTGGCAATTTCTTCTTGAGCCATGGCACGCATTTCAGCATCACTATCCTCAAGGAGTAAGGTGTTTTCTTCTTTTTGTTCGAGCAAAGTACGGTGTTCGCGGAAAAGTTCCACTACTTCGCGTAAGTCCGCATGCGCTTTAGTAAGTTTACGGTAACGGTCTTGGTCATTAAATACATCTGGCTCAGCCAATTGGCCTTCTAATTCCAAGTGTTTTTTTTCCAAACTTTCGAGCTTGGCAAACATAATTTATCCTTTGTGTTTTTCAGCCTGTTACTGGGCATGTCTCCATGAAAACAGGAAATGTTATATTACGCCTGCATGGGCTTGTAGTCTACGGGACGTACCCCTTCGGGGGCATCATCGCCAAGAGCTTCATATAATGCCACAATGGCTACTTCTAATTGATCATAATGCGGCTCATAGGTGGTCAGCCTTTGTAAAAGGAGTCCGGGAGCACGTAATGTTTTACCTAAAAAACTTTCCTCATTCATTCGCGCGGCGGCATGAATAAGTTCATAGGCCAAGGAAGCTATGGGAATCATAAGTATGAGCTTAAAAACTAATGTGGCTGCATGTTTATAAAAAGCACTTTCGGGCAGCCAAAAGTTAAGTAAAAGTGGAACCAAAAGCGCGTGTAGCACTATGGATATACAAATGACGAAGAGTAAGAAGGTGGTACCGCAACGAGGGTGTAAGCGACTCATACGCATGGCTTCATAGGCCGTTACTTCGCCACCATTTTCAAAAGCATGTATAACCTTATGTTCGGCACCATGATATTGAAACACACGACGTATATCAGGCAAGAGCGAAATAATGCCTATATAGCCCACAAATATACCGGCTTTAAAAAGTCCGTCCCAGAGATGAAAAGAAAGTGCTTCCACATCTCCGCCAAGACCAAGCCATGTCATGCCAATGGATAAAAGGTGCGGCACAACGACAAAGAGAAATATGGCCATGCCTAAGGCTATAATCATGGTGACCACAATATGCCATGTTTCTAATTTTTCTTCTTCCCCTTGGGCTGCTTGCTCAGCAGAGCGATTAAGCGCCTTGATACCATTAACCAAGGTTTCAAGAAGTACAGGAAAGCCACGAATAAAACGTGTTTTGAGCAAGGGATTTTGGGTAAGGGAAAACCAAGGTTTGCGTTCGGCCACAATGCTGCCATCGGCATGACGCACTGCCAAGGCATAATGATTTTTGTGGCGCATCATAACCCCTTCCATAACGGCCTGACCGCCCACCACAGGGCATGCCTTGGCCAAAAGACCGGCAAGTAAAGAACGATGAGGGGGTGTTTTCATGGGCACCTCATAAAAGGAAATGGTAAAAAACTGACTTTTACCAACACAAAAAAGTATCTTGCCTCGGCGTGGAGGCATCCTCAAGGGCTTAGCCTATGTCCACGTTGCTCCACGGCAGATACTTCTAAGAACCAATGCTCTTTTCAAGTGCGTACTGTCTCTTGAAAAGAGCATTGGCAAACAATGCAAGAGTTCAGGTTTAGGAAACCTGAGCCCAAGTTGCGTAAGTTTGGCAAGTCAAAGTTCGCAGTAGACCAGCAGAAATGCCGGAACTACTTGCTGTCAAACTTAGCGTACTTTTTACGGAAGCGATCGATACGACCAGCTGTGTCCAAAAAGCGTTGCTTCCCTGTGTAATAGGGATGACAAGCAGAACATACTTCTAAAGAAATGTGCTCACCCTTGGTGGTAAGTAATTCTTCTTTGTTGCCGCAAGCGCACTCAATGGTGGCTTTGTAGGTCTTTGGATGGATATCTTTCTTCATTTTTATTACCTCGCATAGTAAAGGGGAAAAATAACTATACCCTTTTCTCTGCTTTGGCAAGGGGAAAAGAGGGTAAAATTTGTTTTTTTGTTTTTTGTCTGCGGCCTACTTCATTTATACGGGCATAAGGCGCTTTAGGAACAAAAAACAAGAAATATATTGTAACGGTATGATAATATATGCAAATGGATAAGCTTCATAAAAGAGTTTGTCATTTTGCATAAAAGGCGTTACAGCAAAGGCATGAAACGTAAGTCACACACCCCATCATCCGTACATAACGCTGGCACCATACACAATGAACCTGCCCTTGGCAAGCCCAGTTACGCTGGAAAGTCGTCAAAAGTTCGTGCTGACCAACTTCTTTTTGAACAAGGTCTGGCTGAAAGTCGAGAACAAGCCAAGCGTTTTATCATGGCAAGACAAGTTTTTGTGGGGGATCCCCCTGTGCCTGTGGATAAACCCGGTCATCCCTATGCGCCGGACACGGTCTTTCACTTGGCGGCGCAAGAACGCTTTGCCAGTCGCGGCGCGTATAAATTGCTCACAGGCTTGGAACATTTTGGTTTAGATGTGACAGATTTTGTATGTTTAGATGCCGGAGCCTCCACCGGAGGATTTACGGATTGCCTTTTACAGCATGGCGCTAGCAAGGTGTATGCAGTAGATGTGGGGCATGGGCAATTGCATGAAAAGTTGCGCCAAGACCCTCGGGTTATTAATTTGGAAAAAACCAATTTGCGCATAGCTGAGCCACAACTTATCCCTGAAATGGTGGATATGGTGGTGGCTGATGTTTCCTTTATTTCTCTAACCATGGTGCTTCCTTCTTGTATGCCTTGGCTAAAGGAAGGCGGTAAAATCATGGCATTGATAAAACCGCAATTTGAAGTGGGTGCAGGGCAGACCCAAAAAGGTATTGTACGCGACCCAGAAGTACGCCAAGGAGCCATTGACAAGGTGGTGACCTTTTGCGCTGAAGAACTTCATTTACAGTATGAAGGCATAGTGCCTTCTGCTATACTGGGGCCCAAAGGAAATCAAGAATATCTGGCATTGTTTACGCGTTTGCCAGCGTAATGTCACATATAAGTGGTACATGTATTCTTGTTTTAGGGCAAAGTTTTTTAAGGCATATGAACAAACCTTAAGAAAAATTTAATATATGACTTTTATTGTACCTTCTCTAAAGTACCAAGAGAAGCTTTCTTTACTATACTAGAAATGTTGAGGCATGTTATGCATTATGTTTGGAAAAAAATAGCGATTATCCCTTTGTGCTTTGTCATGGCAAGTTGTGCGCCCTTTGCACCTGACGCGCGCTTGGCACAAAACACTTTGCCGGCTGCCATGCCAAAGAACTATCCTTCACAGCCTTTAAGTGCAGAAGATTCTGCCACCATAGCTGCCTCTAAGAAGCCTTGGTGGGAAAACTTTGAAAGTGCGGATCTTAACACCCTTATTGAAAAATCGCTGAGTACGAACTTTGACATAGTGACTGCGTATGCCAAATTGCGCCAAGCACAAGCTGTGACTTCGCGCGCCACAGCGGGGCTTTTCCCCACCTTAAACTTTGATGGCGGTGTTGACACACAGCGCACAGTGCAGCGTAATACCAGCACAGATGCCACCACAGATACGGTAAATAATGGGCATAATGTCGGTTTGGCAGCTTCTTTTGAGCTAGACTTATGGGGGCGTGTGCGTTCAGAGCGTGAGGCTGAGCTTTTACGCACCGAAGCCACAGTACAAGATTTGCAAAGCGCCGCTATGACTGTAGCTGCAGAAGTGGCCGATACATGGGTATCTCTCTTGGGAAATAGGCGTGATTTAGACGTATTGGAAGCTCAAATTGCTATTAATGAAGATTTGGTAGAATTACAAACAGTGCGTTTTAACAATGGCCTTGGCACCAGCCTTGAGCTTTTGCAACAAAAAGAGTTACTCGCTTCTTCTCGTGCGGAATTGCCTGACTTACGGCAGGAAGCTGTGGCCTTACGTAATCAATTGGCCATATTACAAGGCACCTTGCCTGGCAGTGGCCTTGCCATTGATGAAAAGGCTACCTTACCGCCATTGGCTCCCATGCCAGAGCCCGGCTTGCCTGTACAGCTTTTGGATGCGCGTCCCGACGTGGCGGCGGCATGGGCTAGGCTTGCGGCTTCTGACTGGGATGTTTCAGCAGCCCATGCCAACCGTTACCCCGCCTTACGTCTTTCGGCTTCCGGCGTGTATCAAGCGGCAGAAGCTTCTTTCCTCATGACGAGCTGGATATCTTCCTTGGCGGCGGCTTTGACCATGCCGCTTTTTGATGGCGGCGCTTTGGCAGCAGAAGAAGCGCGCACGCGAGCGCAAAGTGATATAGAAGTGCAAGCCTATGCGAAAACCGTAGCCGTGGCCATTCAAGAAGTGGATAATGCTTTGGCCAATGATGCAGGGGAAAGCAGAAAATTACGCCTTATGGAAAAACAATATGAATTTGCTTCTGCAGCCATGATTGAGGCGCGCAATAGCTATCTTGGTGGTGTCTCCACCTTTTTAAATTATATTACAGAGCTTAAAAACGTACAAACCTTGGAGCGAGCTATAGCAAGGCAAAAAACCACGGTGGTGCGTAGTCGTATAACGTTGTATCGTGCTTTAGGTTCGTTAAACTTTCCCGTATCTTTACGTTAATAGAGAAATAAAATTGCATGAGTAGGTTCCTATGAATACAAGTCAACCCAAGAAAAAATTTTCCACGGCAGTTATAGTCATAGCCATTCTTGCTTTAGGCGCTGCTGCTGGGTATTTTATGATAGCGACTAAATCCAATACAAAACGTGTTAAACCTCCTGTATCTAGTCCTTTGGTAAGTGTTTTTGAAGTACAACGTGGTACAGCCTCATTGATAGTAAACGCGCTTGGCACTGTAAAGGCAGATCAGGAAACTGTGGTGCGCGTACAAGTTTCAGGGCAGGTGGAAGAATTGGGGCCAAACTTTGATGTGGGTGGTCTCTTACAAAAAGATGCTTTGTTATTGCGTCTTGATGCCCGTGATTATGAAAATGCCCTTGCTTTGAAAAAAAGTGCTTTGGCCAAAGCCCAAGCGGATTATGACCTTGAAATGGGACAACAAAGGGTGGCGCGTACAGAAATAGCGCAATTAAACAAGACCTCTAGTGGTGTGCGCAATACAGCATTGGCTTTACGTGCACCGCAATTGGCACAGGCTAAGGCTACCTTGCAATCTGCTGAGGTGGAAGTGGCGCAGGCAGAACTGGACTTGTCACGTACCAAAATTGTTGTGCCGTATAATGCTTTAGTCACAGCGCGTAATGTGTCCTTAGGAAGTCAAGCTTCGCAATCTGATACCATAGCCACCTTGGTGAGTACCGATGATTACTATATTGAAGCCGCCATTGCTTTGGATAAATTGCATGGTCTTGGCGTGGCCGTTTTTGATGGTACTGATGCTAAAATAGTATCCACTGTGGGTGCGGAGCGTCAGGGACGAGTGCGTCATAGTATTGCCACCCTAGATGATACCACGCGCATGGGGCGTGTGCTCATTGAGGTGAAAGACCCCCTTGCTTTACAAAGTGATGTGCCTGTACTTATTTTGGGTGACCATGTGCAGGTGGAGTTACAAGCAGGTACTTTACCTGATGTGGTGGAACTTCCGCGTGCGGCTTTACGGGCGCACAATACAGTGTGGGTGGCAAAAAAGCTCGAAAATAATCAATATAGTTTAGATATTCGTACTGTGGAAGTGCTTTGGAAGGATAATACTGTAGCCTTGCTGGGACAGGGACTTGAAACCGGAGATTTAATAATAACTTCTCCTCTGGGGGCGCCCATACAGGGTATGCCTGTGCGCTTGAGTCAAGATACAAAGAAGGCGCAAGGGCGTGAAGGTATGCAAGGGCGTGAAGGTATGCAGGGGCAAAAAGCACCCGAAGGCGCACGTAAAAAACAAGCACCGGCGGAGTAGAGCATGAGTACGTCAGATAATAAAGATTATTTACGCGGCTCTGTGGGCTGGATGGCCAGCAATCCTGTGGCGGCTAACTTGCTTATGGTACTTCTTATGATAGGCGGTATTATAGTGGCTTCACAGATTCGCCGTGAAGTTTTTCCGTATTTTGAGCTTACCATAGTGAAAATTTCCATTGCTGTGAGCGGTGCAACGCCTGAAGAAATGGAAAAAAGTGTGGCGCAAGCTGTGGAAGAAGCGGTGCAGGGGCTGGATGGTGTAGAAGAAACCACGGCTATCATTGTTTCAGGACATGCAGAAGTGATAGTAGAAGGAACGGATGATGTGGACGGTAATGTGCTTTTGCAAGATGTAAAAGCCGCCGTAGATCGCATTTCTACCTTTCCTGTGGATGCTGAAAAACCGACAATTTCCTTACAGTCTTCACGTAAGGATGCCATCGAATTGACTTTAGCTGGTGATGTGGATTCTGCTTCTTTGCGTTACTGGGGAGAGCTCATTAAAGAAGATTTGGTCAATGACCCTGCCATCACTCAAGTGGAGTTGGAAGGGGTGCAAGACCATGAGGTGTGGGTGGAAGTAAAACAAGACACCTTGCGCCGCTATGGGCTTACCATGGAAGATGTGGCCTCTGCCATTGGAAATGGTGCCATTCAGCAAGGGGGCGGAACTGTCAACGCCGATAGTGGTAATATTTTACTACGCCTTAATGAAAGGCGTGACTATGCAGCGGACTTTGCCAATATAGCCATTCGCACCAATGCTGATGGTTCTCGGCTCACGCTCGAAGATATTGCCCTTATAAGTGATACCTTTGATGATACACGTCGGTGGAGTGAATTTAATGGGCAAGATGCTCTTTCCATCGAAGTGTACAGCATGGGCAGTGAAGATCCTACCGAGGTGGCAGAAGCAACTTTACGTATTGCTGAGAAATATAATGCCCTCATGCCTGAAGGTTTACACGTTTACGAACAGAAAAATATGGCGGAAGTGTATGAGCAACGTAAGGAGCTCATGACAGAAAATGCGCTTATGGGCGTGTTACTTGTGTTCATCTGCTTATCTTTATTTTTACGTCCTTCGCTAGCCTTTTGGGTAAGTCTTGGCATTCCTGTTTCTGTTCTGGGGGCTTTTTGGTTCTTCACGCCTTTTGGTATTAGTTTGAATGTTATTTCCATGTTTGCCTTCATTATTACCTTGGGTATTGTGGTGGATGATGCCATTGTGGTGGGGGAAAATGTGGCGGCATGGCTAGAGCGCGGCGTAGAGCCTTTGGAAGCAGCCATTAAAGGAACCAAGGAAGTGGCAGGGCCTGTGACATTCTCTGTGCTTACCAATATGATTTCTTTTATGCCCATGCTTTTTATTCCTGGGCATATGGGAAAAGTATGGATGGTTATCCCGCTGATTGTTATAGCTGTGTTTATTTGTTCTCTTATTGAAAGTGTCTATATATTGCCTGCACACTTAAGCCACTTAAAAAGACGTGTAAAAGGGCAAAACCTGAATCACAAAGAAGGCTCTGTCTTATTGGCTCCTTTCCGTGCTTTCTCTGCGTGGCAAGCGCGTTTTAGTGACAAATTTATGCATTTTGTGGAGTTTCGCTTTGGCCCCTTTGTGGGGAGAGTCTTAGAAAAACGCTATGAAACTGTAGCCATAGGCATAGCTATTTTGCTTTTCACTGTGGGCTTTGTGCAGTCTGGACGCATGGGCTTTGACCTTATGCCACGTGTGGAGTCGGACTATGCCTTTGCACAGGCTACTGTGCCGTCAGGCACGTCCTTAGGAGAGTTGCACCGCATAAAAAATAGTATGGTGGATGCTGCTCGCCAAGTGGTGGAAGCCAATGGCGGTGACGCCCTTGCCACCGGTATTCAGGCCGAAGTGCGTGATACCACCATTATGGTATTTGTACACCTTGTTGATCCGGATGTACGTCCCATTAGCACGGAAGAGGTGACCAATGCGTGGCGTGAGGCTGTGGGAGCCATCCCTGGTGTGGAAAGCCTTGTATTACAAGCAGACCGCGGCGGCCCCGGTAGCGGAAGTGGACTTTCTATTCGTTTGTCGCATCGAGATACTGCGGTCTTAGAGCAAGCAGCGGCAGAACTGGGCGAAGTGCTGAGCACGTATGCTGGCGTTAGTGATGTGGATCTTGGTACAAGCCGCACCATGCGTCAATTTGATGTGCGTTTAACGCCCGTGGCAGAACAATTAGGCTTTACGGCGCAGGAAGTTTCGCGCCAATTGCGCTATGCTTTTGATGGTATTACAGCTTTGCGTCAGCAACGCGGGAATAGTGAAGTGACGGTGCGTGTACGTTTGCCTGAAGAAGACCGCACACAAGAGGCCACCTTTGAAGAGCTCGTCTTACGCTCCCCTTCAGGGCAAGAGGTGTTATTACGTGATATAGTGTTGGTGGAAGATGGACGCGCTGACTCCACCATTCGCCATACCAATGGACGCCGCACTGCTGATGTTACCGCCAATATTACCCCTCCTTCTGCCACAGGTAGTATGATGGGTGTGGTGCAGGCTGAAGTTATGCCACAAATTATTGCTAATTATGATGGCCTCACATGGGAATATAGCGGGCGTCAAAGTGATATGGCAGATAGTACCACGGCCATGGGCTTAGGCTTGCTTATGGCATTGCTGGGTATTTACGCTTTATTGGCTATTCCTTTTAAAAGCTACACCCAGCCGCTTATTATCATGTTTTCCATTCCCTTTGGTATAGTGGGAGCTGTGGCAGGGCACTATGTCATGGGCTATAGTTTAAGTGTGGTCTCTCTTTTTGGTATCGTGGCCTTGTCAGGTGTGGTGGTCAATGATTCCTTGGTGCTTATTGATTTTGCCAATAAGGCGCGGCGAGGAGGCATGAATGCCTTTGAAGCGGTACAGCAAGCCGCCATACAAAGAGCAAGGCCTATTTTACTCACAACGCTCACCACCTTTTTGGGTTTAATGCCCATTATGTTTGAAACCTCACGTCAGGCAAAATTCCTTATTCCTGTGGCTTTGTCCCTAGGCTTTGGTATCTTGTTTGCCACATTCATCTGCTTACTCTTGGTACCCGCTTTCTATCTTGTATTGGAAGATGTGCAGGACTGGTTTAGAGCACGGTTTTTACATAAAGCCGAAGTGTAATTCCCTATAGTAAAAAAGAATAAAAAGCCTGTGCAAATATGTTGCACAGGCTTTTTAGATTGCTGATAAAGTTTACTGGGTGAAAACCTTTTCTGAAGAAAAGGTTCTTCCCCCAGACCCCCTTTCCAAAAAACTTTAATTGCGATAAAATTTTATCTTTGTAATGAAAATGTCGGCGCAATGAAAATAACAAAAAATAGAACTTTTGAGTGTATTTTAAAGCAATAAAAGTGCATGTTTATTGTTTAAGTTAGTCGGCGCTGAAAAACTACTTAATTGTCAGTAAAAATAGAATTTATAACTTAAAAAGCTTAATAAATTTTGCCAGAAATAAACGTATGGAATACGTTTTCTGGCAAAATTTAGACATATGAAATGCTTTTTTCAGCTGTCGGCTACACAAGACATGCCTTTGGCAGGGCTTGCCGCCACGTAAAATAAGCCGTCACTTGCTTACGGCATTCCCGAAAGGGGTATTTGGAGTGAGTATCGACTAATTATTATGTTGAAAAGCCTGTACAATGTTGCACAGGCTCTTCAGTATGTGTTTTGTTTAAAGAGTGTTAGGCATTATACTTGGTAAGCTCGTACAGCTTCCATTCCTCTACACTGTCTTCTGTGGCTTTTTTATACACTTGCATATGCGTGCTTTCTAAGTGCTTTTGCCATAATTCACGATTTGCCCACGTTTCATACATGACAAAACAATTAGGGTTAGCATTATCTTCATGTAAAAAATAGTTCATACAACCTTCCTCTTGGCGTGTAGGTACCAAGAGTTTGATAATTTCATCTCGTACAAAATCCCTTTGATCCGTTTTTACTTTTACAGTGGCGATAACTGTGAGTTCTTGCGTGTCCATACATGCTCCTTTTTTTGTGTATAAATATTGTTTTTCTGTAATTAAAATAATATGTTATATTTATTATTGCAAGGAGATAAATGGACTTTTGCTTGTAAAGGGGCATAAAAAAGCGATGCTTTGTAAGCATCGCTTGAAAGTGTATGGTGATACTTTTACACGCCAAATGTGCAAAGAATCCTATGTGAGGAAAAGTCTATATTTCACATAAAGAAAGTTTGTGTAGTTCCCATTTGCTTGTGGTGTCGTTGCCCACTAAAGTTAAATGTGAAACTGAAGGGGCTTGTATATGTTTCTTCCATGAGGAGTAACTTTCCCATGTTTCCACCATGAAAAATGTATTATGATCCTTGGGGTTGCTATACAGGAAAGCTTGTATACAGCCTTCTTCGCGGCGTATTTCTGGTAACCATTTGGTCATGGCTTCCAAAAAAGTGTCACGTCCATCTTCTTTGGTGACAATATTTAGTATAATAGTAAGTTCTTCTGTATGCATAAGTTCTCCCGCAAAGGGTTTTATAGAGCTTAATAGGAAAGCATGTAGCAAAGTATAATCGTCTATTATGATATTATGGTGTCATTTTAAAAACAAAATGGTATTAATTTTTATGTTTTAAAACCCATGTACGGATGGTATCTATTTCACGTAACAAATCGGTGTAGGTTTGCCCGTGCAGGCTTTCTTCTGTATACACTGTGACGCCATTGACCATGGTGAACCGAACTTCCATACCTGTAGCTGCATAAGCGAGATGAGATGAAGGCACGTACATGGGCTGCATATGTGGTTCACGTAAGTCTATGCCTATAATATCGGCTTTGCGACCCACTTCTAAGATGCCAAGGCATTCCGCGTCTTCATGGCTTTGCAGACCGGCAAAAATACGTCCACCGTCACGCGTTGCCATATCAAGCACTTGTTGTGCTTGCATGGCTGTGGGGTCTTTTTCCACTAATTTATGCATAAGCGCTGCTTCGCGCATTTCAGTGAACATATTAAGACGGTTATTGCTGGCGGCGCCGTCGGTACCAAGCCCCACACAAACACCGGCTTTTTGCATGGCGCTGATGGGAGCCGCCCCCGAGGCTAGTTTCATATTGGAAGAGGGGCAGTGGGCTACGCTCACATGATGTTTTGCTAAAAGGGCTATTTCTTCTGCGTTTACATCCACCACATGCGCAAAAGAAGTGCCTTTACGTAATAAGCCAGCATTGTGACACAAAGCCACAGGGCGTTGCCCCCACTGTTCACAACTTTGCGCTGTTTCGGTGCTGGTTTCTGCCACATGCATATGTATAGGCAGGAAGAGTTCTTCTGCCAAGGCAGCGCTTTTTTCCAATAAGTCTGGTGAGGTGGTGTATACTGCGTGAATCATAACGCTGGTGCTGAGCAGTTCTTTTCCTGCACAGCGCTGCGCATGGGCGCGCACCACATCAAAGGTAGCCTCCCCGCCGCTACTGCCAAGGCTGGGGAAGAGAAAAATACCTTCGCCGCCTTGGCAACGTATGCCCATTTTTTCCGCGGCATTAAAAACGTGCTCTTCAGCCAAGTACATATCTATACACGCTGTGGTGCCCGTGCGTAACATTTCAAAAAAGCCTAATTGCGCACACACCTCCACTATTTCGCGGCTGATTTTTTGCTCCACGGGGAAAATATGTTCATGCAGCCATTGCATAAGAGGAAGATCGTCTGCCAGACCACGCAAATACGTCATGGATACATGGGTATGGGTGTTGATAAGCCCTGGCATGAGTAAGGTGTGAGGAAGGTGTTTTTCTTCTTTAGCTTGCCATTTTTTCTGCATGTCAGCGGCTGTACCTATGCCCACTATACGCCCTGCTGTAATGGCTATGGCGCCATGGTGAATAGACTCTCGCTGTTCATTTTGCGTTACTATATGCTCTGCCAAAAGAAGGGTATCGCATGTGCATGGAAGGGAATTTTCTTGCATGGTTTTGCCTTTATGAAGAGATAAAATTTTATGTTCACGCTACGGGAGAAAGGGGGGACTGTAAAGAGGGAAGACAGGATGTTTTTTAAAGAGTGGGGGTACATAAAGTGTTGAGTGGCATGAAAATTATAAAATACCTCATGCGTATGCAAAATGCGTGAAAAATTTTATTGCACCTTTTGTATTATATGGATATAGTACCGCACTTGAATATGAGCTAAGCTCATTCACACAGTAAATACGCTTTATTTTGGAGGCTTTATGTTTTTTACTTCTGTAGCTCACGCCATGGGCGCACCTGCTGGCGGCGCCGCACCTAGTGGCGGTGACATGTTAATGCAATTTGTACCCCTTATTCTTATGTTGGGTATTTTCTGGTTCTTGCTTATTCGCCCGCAAAAAAAGCGCGCTCAAGAGCACAAGACCATGTTGGAAAATTTGAAGCGCGGTGATTATGTTATCACTTCCGGTGGCATGATTGGTCGTATTATTGACCTTGATGCCGACAGTGCTCTTATCGAATGCGGCGAAGCTAAGCTTCGCATCACTCGCGGTGCCATTGGCGGTTTACATAACAATGGTGGTAAGCCTACAGATAAGCCCAAAGAAGAAAAGAAAATGGGTTGAAGCATCTAATTTCTTGCGGTGCAAGAAGCTAGATTTCTATATTCGTTTATTTTGCGCCGGGCTTTATGTCCGGCGTATTGCATATTTCTGACTGTCTATTTTTCGGAAGGTGATTCATGTCATTGTCACGTTGGCGCATTGTTATAGCAGTGCTGGTATTTGCCTTAAGCCTTACCTATGTACTGCCCAGCATCCCGTGGGTACAAAATTCTCCCTTGGCAACAATTTTGCCAGATTCTCGTATAAACCTTGGTCTTGACCTTAAAGGCGGCATACATTTAACCCTTGAGGTTGAGGTGGCCAAAGCCGTAAGTAATGCCTTAGCTCAAGTGGGACAAGATGTGCGCGCCGACGCACAAGATGAGGGCGTAGCTGTATTACGTCCGCGTTTGAATGATGCCACCACTTTAGAGTTTATTTTACTTAAAAGCAGCGAACAAGAAAAATTGAATGCGCTTTTGAAAGAGCGCTACCCCAATGTGGAAGTGCAAGAAGCAAAAGTGAGCGACACTGGTCAAGTGCAGTATTTAGTGCGCTTTACCACTGCCGCCGCTGCACAAATAGCTGATATGGCACAAGATCAAGCCTTACGTACCATTCGTAATCGTATAGATCAATTTGGTGTGGCTGAGCCGGATATTCGTAAGCAAGCCGACTATCGTATCCAAATTCAGCTTCCAGGCATTTCAGACCCACGCCGCGCCGTGGAACTCATTAAGCAAACAGCTTTATTAGAATTCCATATTGTCCGCGATGATGTGGATCCAAGCAGTGCCGTATTGCCTCCTGACGTAACAGCCTTGCCTCTTATGGATGGCCCCGTAAACCAAGACGGTTCCCTGCCTATTTTAATCGTGGATAAAGACCCCGTACTTACAGGGGAAGATGTGGTAGATGCGCGTCCCGGTTTTGACCAAATGAATGAGTCTTATGTATCCATGAATTTTAATAATCGTGGTGCTACAATTTTTGAACGTATCACCGGTGAAAATGTAGGGCGTCGCATGGCCATTGTGCTGGACGGAAAGATTTATTCCGCACCTAATATCAATGAGCGCATTGGCGGCGGACGCGCCAGCATTTCCGGTTCTTTCACCACCGCTGAGGCGCAAGACTTGGCCTTGGTCTTACGTGCCGGCTCCTTGCCAGCACCTGTGGTCGTTTTGGAAGAACGTACCGTAGGCCCTTCTTTAGGGCAAGAATCCATTGATAGCGGTATGCTTGCCGCGGCAGTGGGGGCTTTGGCAGTGGTGCTTTTCATGGCCTTCTATTATGGCATGAGCGGCGTCATTGCAGATACCATGCTCATATTTACTTTGACCATGCTTTTTGGAGGTTTAGCAGCTTTTGGTGCCACTCTCACCTTGCCGGGTATTGCCGGTGTGGTTCTTACCATAGGTATGGCTGTGGATGCCAATGTGCTTATTTTTGAGCGCATACGCGAAGAAATGCGCCGTGGTCTTACGCCTTTGGCGGCGGTAACGGCAGGTTTTGAGCGCGCGTCTCTTTCCATCATTGACTCCAACTTAACCACCATCATAGCCACTGTGGTATTATACCAATTTGGCACCGGCCCTGTACGCGGTTTTGCCGTGACATTATCCTTAGGTATTGTGGCCTCCATGTTCACAGCGGTATTTGTATCGCGTGGCATTTTTGAAGTATGGGCAAGAAAAGCCGGCTCTAAGGGCCTGAGCATTTAAAGGAGCTATCATGGGCTTTGCATTTATTAAAAGTGATACAAACATAGATTTCGTGGGCAAACGTCACATTGCTTACGTTATTTCTATTCTATTAGTGCTGATAGGCATAGGGCATATGCTTTTTGCCGGTGGGCCGCAATTGGGCATTGACTTTGCCGGTGGTGTGGTGGTTCAAGTAAAGTTTGAGCAATCCGTAGCCGACGAAACACTCAAAAATAGTTTGGATATTCCCGAACTTCCCGGCATTTCTACGCAGCGTTTTAGCGAAGATGGCAAAGAATACTTATTGCGTTTTTCCACTGTGGATGCCAACGCTTTAGAATTACGTGAAAATGTAGAAAAGGCTTTAGCCACTGCTTTTCCGGATAATGCCGTTACCATTGAGCGTTTAGAGCAAGTGGGTCCCAAAGTAGGGGCAGATCTTACCAACAAAGCTCTTGAAGCCATGTATTATGCCGTGCTTCTGATAGCTGTATATATTTCCGGACGTTTTGAACAGCGTTGGATGGCGGCGGCTTTCATGGCGGCGGCTTTATGGGGTAGTATGTATGGCATGGGCTTCACCGGTCTTGGCATGGGCTATCTAGTTTTAGTGGCCTTGGGTATTACCGTGGCTATATGCTGGAAGTTGAAGTTAAACTTTGCCCTCGGGGCCATTGTGGGGCTTTTGCATGACGTCTTTATCACCGTGGCCATATTGAGTTTGCTGGATGCTGAGCTAGATTTAAATATCGTGGCTGCGCTTCTCACTCTCATAGGGTATTCTTTAAATGATACCATCATTGTTTATGACCGCGTACGTGAAAATCTCACCAAAATGCGTGAACATAAGCTGGAAGATGTTATCAATAAAAGTGTCAATCAAACCCTGTCTCGTACCATTTTAACTTCTGGTACCACCATGGCTTCAGCTTTGGCCTTATATCTGCTTGGCGGTGGTATTATTAATAATTTTGCTCTCACCGTGCTTATTGGTGTGGTAGTGGGTACTTTTTCTTCCGTGTATGTGTCTTCTGCCATTCTCATGGCCTTGGGTACCACAGAAGATTATGTACGTGAAGAAAATGAAGAAGAATTTGAAAAGCCTGGCGAACATGGCGTGGTATAGGTATACCCTATCCTGTGGGCATGAGGTGTGCGTGTAAAAGTATGCCTTAGGTGCTTATATAAGGGAGTCCTTTTTTCAGAGAAAGCGGCTCCCTCTTTTTTTTGTAACCATTGACGAGAATTTTTCTGGTCTTATTTACTGTTTGATTGAGCGTATTTTCGTGAGAGCTCGAGCATATTGTTGGAGGATTGTATGAGTGTTTCTTATAAAGACTATTATCAACTTTTAGGGGTAGACCGTAAAGCTACCAAGGAAGAAATAGCCAAAGCTTTTAAAAAATTAGCACGTAGTTATCATCCCGATTTAAACCCCGGTGATGCCAAAGCTGAGGAAAAGTTTAAAGAACTCAATGAAGCTTATGAAGTGCTCAAGGATCCTGAAAAGCGTAAAATGTATGATCAATTAGGGCATAATTGGCAGCATGGGCAGCAATTTAACGCCGGTGGTTTTGGAGGCCAAGGTTTTGGAGGCGGTTTTAGCGGCAATGGAGATTTTTCCGACTTCTTTGAAACTCTTTTTGGTCAAGCAGGGCGCGGTGGAGCTTCTTTTGGTGGCTTTGGTGGTGCTCAAGGTGGTTTTGGTGCAGATCCCTTTGGGGGCTTTTCGCGTCGCCCCAGTAAGGGCAAGGATATTCAGGCCGAAATTGTTATTACCTTAGAAGATGCCCTTAAGGGCAATCGCCGTACCATTACTTTAAACGGTTCTCAGGGTAAGCGTGATTTAGAAGTAAATATTCCAGCAGGGTCTAAGGAAGGTTCCAAGCTGCGTCTCACAGGTCAAGGTGAGCCCAGTCATACTGGAGGAGCCTCCGGAGATTTATTTTTGCGTTTAAAGTTTATGCCGCATGCTTTGTTCTCTGTGGATGGCATGGATATTAGTTATGATTTGCTTTTGACGCCTTGGGAAGCTGCTCTAGGTGTTAAAGCGCGTATTCCTACTTTGGAAGGTGAAATAGAAATGAATATTCCGCAGGGTACTTCTTCAGGGCGGCGTTTTCGTTTACGCGGACGCGGTTTAGGGAAAGAGGGTGCTCGCGGGGATCAAATGGTGCGCGCCATGATTAAGGTTCCTGATGTTTTGACTGACGAAGAACGTGCGCTTTTTGAACAGTTAGCAGAAGTCTCTACTTTCACTGTGCGCGATGTCACGGAAGCGGAATAGTTTAAAATATATCTTTTGGATGCGCGCTGCGTCAGTTTTTTCCCTTTAGTGGGGAAGGTTTGTTTTGTATGCGATAGTATTGTTGCTTTTGCGTACTTTAGCATAATTTATCTTTTGGATGCGCACAGCGTCAGAGTTTTTTTTCCTTATACGCACGTACTAAAGTACGCTTACGCAGGAAAAAAAACTCTTTCTTGTGCGCCTCCAAAATCTGAAAATTACTAAAATTACCCAAAAAACACCATTGGCGCTTTTGTGGTGTGAAATTATGGTAACTACTGCTTCGTATCCTGTAAAAGGAGACAAAAGCGCCAAATAGCGGTAGTTAAACCACCCCGACAAAAGAGCCGTAGCCTCTTTTGTCACCCCTCCTTACAGTGCTAGCGCACAAGGAGGGGAAGGTAGGGGCTGTTATGATAAAACGCGGTCATAGGTATCTATGTGTGAAGAACTTTGCCGCCATTTTTTTTGAAGGGTAGGCTCTGGAGAGGAAAACTTTTTTCCTAAAACCGCCCCCAAGGGCTTTGTATTCGTGAGTGTTTTAGTACCTTATGGATACCTTGCGCCTAGGCGTTTTTTCTCCCCGGCAATGCCAAGCCAAAAAATATAATAATATATGTAGGAGAATACTATGGACATCAGTAAATTTACAGAAAAAGCTCGTGGATCCATCACAGAAGCTCAAAGCATTGCTGCAGGATATAAGCATCAGGAAAGTGATGTGGAGCACATGGCTTTGGCCTTGGTGCAGCAAGAAAAGGGCATAGTGCCGCGTATTTTAGAGCATATGGGTATTCAAGTTCGTGCTTTGGAAGTGGCTTTGCAAAATGTATTGACGAAGCGCCCCACAGTGACCGGAGGGGCTACTCCCGGCATGGACATGGATAAGATATTAATAACACAGCGTCTTGCCAAGGTTCTTGCCGATGCAGAAACCGAAGCTAAGCGCATGAAGGATGAATATGTCAGTGTAGATCATCTTTTTGCCTCCTTGGCAGATCAGCCACCGGCGACGCCTTTGGGAATGCTGTGGAAAGAATATAATATAACTAAGGCTCGTTTTGTCATGGCCATGGAAGAGTTGCGTGGCGGTGCAAGGGTGACCAGTGCCAACCCTGAAGAGACCTTTGAGGCTCTTACCAAGTATGGGCGTGACCTTGTGGAAGCGGCGCGGCAGGGAAAAATGGATCCTGTCATTGGCCGTGATGAAGAAATTCGCCGCGTGGTGCGTATTTTATCGCGCCGTACCAAAAATAACCCTGTGCTTATTGGTGAGGCCGGCGTAGGAAAGACAGCCATTGTGGAAGGTTTAGCTTTTCGCATTGTGAATGGTGATGTGCCTGAAAGTTTGCAAGGAAAGTCTTTATATTCTTTAGATATGGGGGCATTGATTGCAGGGGCTAAGTACCGCGGTGAATTTGAAGAGCGTTTGAAGGCAGTTTTGAATGAAGTGCAGCAGTCAGAAGGGAAAATCATTCTCTTTATTGATGAATTGCATACCATAGTTGGTGCGGGCAAGGGTGAAGGCTCCATGGATGCGGGCAATTTACTCAAGCCCATGTTGGCGCGTGGTGAATTGCATTGTGTGGGCGCAACCACGGTGGATGAATACCGTAAGTATATTGAAAAAGATCCCGCCCTTGAGCGTCGTTTCCAGCCGGTTATGGTGGAAGAGCCCACAGTGGAAGATACCATTTCTATTTTACGAGGCTTGAAGGAACGCTTTGAAGTGCATCATGGGGTGCGCATCAGTGATTCTGCCATTGTGGAAGCGGTGACACTTTCGCATCGTTATATTAGCGATAGGCAATTGCCGGACAAAGCCATAGACTTGGTAGACGAAGCCGCAGCCATGATTCGCACGGAAATTGATTCATTACCGGAAGAATTGGATGTGGTGAATCGTAAAGTCATGCAATTGGAAATTGAGCGTGAAGCTTTACGCCGTGAAACCGATATGGCCTCACAAGAGCGTTTACAAAAATTGGAAGGCGAATTGGCCGAATTACGCGTGGGACAAGGCTTATTGCGCGGGCAATGGGAAGCTGAAAAGGGTTCCATTGATACGGTACGTGCCATTAAAGAGCGCATAGAGCAAACGCGTTTGGCCATTGAACAAGCTGAAAGAGCGTATGATTTGAATCGTGCGGCTGAGCTGAAGTATTCTACGCTTCATTCTTTACAAAAAGAGTTAGAAGAAGCAGAAAATGGCAGTGAAGGAAAGCAGCGCTTGTTGAAACAGGAAGTACGCCCAGAAGATATTGCCGCCATTGTGGGGCATTGGACGGGTATTCCTGTGGCACGCTTGATGGAATCTGAACGCGAAAAACTCCTGCGTCTTGGCGATGAATTACATGAGAGAGTGGTAGGTCAAGAAAATGCGGTGAAAGCTGTGGCCGATGCGGTGCTTCGTGCTCGTGCTGGCTTGGCAGACCCCATGCGTCCCACAGGTTCTTTCCTCTTCTTAGGCCCCACTGGGGTGGGGAAGACGGAGCTTTCTAAGGCCTTAGCGCAAGCTTTGTTTGACACAGAAGACAATATGGTACGCCTTGATATGAGTGAGTATATGGAAAAACACTCGGTGGCGCGTCTTATTGGTGCCCCTCCCGGCTATGTGGGCTATGATGAAGGGGGTCAGCTCACTGAAGCGGTGCGTCGTAAGCCTTATTCTGTGATTTTATTTGATGAAATTGAAAAAGCCCATCCGGATGTCTTTAATACCCTATTGCAGCTTTTGGATGATGGACGTTTGACTGATAGCCAAGGGCGCACGGTGGACTTCCGTCACTGCATTGTTATTATGACATCAAATATCGGCTCCATGCATTTGGTAGAAGGTATTGACAATACCGGTATTCTTGCAGATGATGTACACAAGAAGGTTATGGAAGAGTTGCGCGCCCACTTTAGGCCGGAATTTCTTAACAGAATAGATGAAACTGTACTCTTTACACCGCTGACCTTACAACAAATAGAACGTATTGTAGATTTGCTTTTGGAGCGCTTGCGCACAAGGCTTGAAGAACGTAAGGTACAGCTAACATTAACAGAATCAGCACGTATTTTTGTGGCAGAGGCCGGTTATGACCCCTTATATGGTGCACGGCCCTTGAAGCGTTATTTGCAGCATCATGTGGAAACTCCCTTGGCACGCAAACTTATTGCCGGTGATATTGTGGACGGACACAGTGTTGTTGTGGATGTGCAAGATGATGCACTTGTATTCACACAAACTATTTAAATAGGATATATTATATGGCAAACGTGGCACTTATTTTAGCAGCTGGCAAGGGAACACGTATGAACTCCTATAAACCAAAAGTGTTAAATAACCTTTTGGAACAGCCAATATTATCGCATGTATTGCGTGCTTTGCGTCCTATTTTTGGAAAAAATGTTTGGACAGTTATTGGCCATAGGGCTGATGAAATTCGTGCCGCGTATGCCCATGAAGATATGCATTTTATTATGCAAACGGAACAAAGGGGCACAGGGCATGCTCTTTTACAAGCCTTGCCCCAGTTAGTAGAAAAAAAGGCGGCGTATGTTCTTGTTATTAATGGGGATACGCCTCTTGTAAGCACTGAAGTGGTGCATAGATTTATGGAAGAGGTGCAAGCACATGTGCATGAAAATAAAATCGCTAGTACAGAAATAGGTTTTGCTAGTATTTTAGTTCCCTATGCCAATACTTACGGGCGTGTGGTGCGTCTTGGTGAAGTGGGCGGCGTGGGCGAAGAAAATGGCGATGTGTTAGCCATTGTGGAAGCAAAAGATTATAGCGAAGAAATGTATGGCTTTCCTACCGGTGAAGTAAATGCTGGTATGTATATGCTCTATGTACCTACTTTGGTAAAACTTTTGCCCATGATTACCAATAAAAACAAAAGTAATGAATTTTATATTACGGATCTTATCCAGCTAGCCAGAAAACATGGGCACAGTGTGCGCGGTATTTTATGTGGCAATACAGAAGAAGAGGGCGCGCATCTTATGGGTGTTAATACCTTACAAGAACTTATTTATGCAGAACAACTTTTAAGTCGCAGTAAAGTAAAAGCAGCCATAGCTTCTGGTGTCATGGTGCATAGTCCTGAATGCGTAGTGCTGGGGGCTGAGGTGAGCCTTTCCCCTGGGGCAGAAATTTTTGGCCCCTGCGAAATTTATGGCAAAAGTCATGTGGGGGCTGGGGCTGTGGTTCAATCCCACTGTGTACTGCGTGATGCCCATATTGATGAGTATGCACAAGTGTTGAATTTCAGCCATATACAGCAAGCAAGAGTGGGTAGAAAAGCTGTGGTGGGCCCTTTTGCACGCCTTCGCCCGCAAACAGAACTGGCAGAAGAAACTAAAGTGGGCAATTTTGTAGAAATCAAAAAAGCTACCTTGGATAAAGGGGCTAAAGTAAATCACTTAAGTTATGTGGGGGATGCACATGTGGGGGCTGGTGCCAATGTGGGCGCTGGAACCATCACGTGTAATTATGATGGAAAAAATAAGCATCATACCACAGTGGGCGCCGGTGCATTTATAGGCAGTAATACGGCTTTAGTGGCGCCTGTAACGGTGGGCGATGGGGCTTTAGTGGGTGCAGGTTCTGTGGTAACAAAAAATGTGCCGGAAGGGCATTTAGGCGTGGCGCGAGCACCACTAAAAATTATCCCTAAGAAATAAATTTTTATTTTTTAATGTGTAGATATATAAAGAAAAAATAAAAATTGAGAAATTAATTACAAAACTATCCTCATTGCTCCTTGCCAAGGTGGCAAGTAAATGTTATTTTTAAGTTATGGAAATACTCAATTTGCTAGAAGAGCGAGTAATCCGACTCATGCACGAACTTGAGCGGACTCGCGAAGAGAATAGGCGGATTCTCGAAGAAAGCAGCGGTCAAGTGGCAAGTCTACAAAATGAGCTGCAATCTTTACGAGATGAAAATCAGACACTAAAAGGCTTGTTGACACAAGAAAAGCAAGTCAAAGACGATGTGCTACAACGCGTAGACACCTTGTTAGACCTTTTAAAGGAATTAGATTAAATTCGTATCAGTGACGCACCATGCAAGAATATAAGCTATCACTTTTAGGGCTTGAAGTCAGTTTCCGTGCAGGCGTAGATGCAGCACGAGTGGAGAAAGCTAGATTGCTGGTGGAAGAACGCTTTGAAAAATTGAGGCTTCATGGGGGACGTACAAGTAAGGAACTTTTACTTACTTTCCTTGTACTGGGGCTTGCAGACGACTTATTACAGGCACAGGAAGAACTAGGCAGTACACAAGAACGCTTAGACGCCATGCTTGCAAAAATAGAAGAATTGATTTGATGTATTTAATTATTCCCTGGAGGGTTTGTGATTGTTGAGCCGTTGCTGACCTTACAAGCTTATTATTGGGTGTTAAAACTTTAGCGGTGAGCAAGCCTCCCTTGTAGGAGGAGCCTGAAGTTAAAGTTGCGGTGCCCCCCCTGAGAAATCAGGTTCTGCAACGAGTTCCTCACACGGCATTCTGGGGATTAATTCATCTTTTTAGGGTAATTACCCTTCTAGTCGTATGCAATCCGCATTATATGCGGGGTGCTAGCAAGGCCATGTGGACATATGTTCACGTGGTTTTGTTATATTTTATATTATAAGCTCCTCACTTTAGTCCCTTGTTTGATGTATTGCTACGGAATGCGGGTATTTTACTATCAACATTCCGGTGCTTGTCGGGTTATGCCTGTTTTTATAGGAGGATAAGGGAAATGGATGCAATGACATGGGGCATAGCGATGGTAATCGCTGTAATTTGCCTTGGCATTGGTATGACGTTACAAAAGCTCTTGGTTACCAAGCGCCTTGGTGATGCTAATGTGCTGGCCAATCGCATTGTGGAAGAAGCTCGTAAAGAAGCTCAAGCACAAAAAAAAGAAATGTTGCTACAAGGGCAAGATGATCTTTTTCAACAAAAGCGCGAAATGGAAGGCGATTTTAAAGAGCGTGAGCGTGAGCTCAAAGCCCGTGAACGTAAAATGGATGAAATGAGTGGGCGTCTCGAGGAAAAACTGGAGCTTGCCACCACACGAGAGCGTGATATTTTGGGCATAGAAAAAGATCTTGCTCGTAAAGAACGCGCTCTTGCTGAAACAGAAGAATTCTTACAAATTCGTATAGATCAACAAGAAAAATCCTTGCAGGAAATTTCCGGTTTAACTGCTGATGAAGCAAAAGCACGCCTTTTTGAAGAGGTAGAATCTCGCACACGTCACGAAGCGGCGCGTATGATTCGCCTCATTGAAAGCGAGGCTAAAGAAACGGCAGATCGTAAAGCTAAAGAAGTTTTGTGTAATGCCATTCAGCGCTATGCTGGGGATTATGTTTGTGAACAAACGGTTACCGCTGTAACCTTGCCTAGTGAAGATATGAAAGGGCGCATCATTGGACGTGAAGGGCGTAATATTAGAGCTCTTGAAGCGGCCACCGGTGTGGACTTAATCATTGATGATACGCCGGAAACGGTTATTTTATCGGCCTATAGCCCTTTACGCCGTCAAGTGGCGCGTATGGCTTTGGAACGATTGATTCAAGATGGTCGTATTCATCCGGCACGTATTGAAGATATAGTGCAAAAATGTGAACAAGAGCTAGATGCACAGGTGCGTGAAGCAGGCGAACAAGCCACCTTTGACGCCGGTGTACACGGCATTCACCCTGAAATTGTACGCTTACTTGGGCAACTTAAGTACCGTACTTCTTTTACACAAAATGTTTTAAAGCACTCCTTAGAAGTTTCCGCATTGTGTGGCATGATGGCTGCAGAATTGGGAATGGATATAAAGAAAGCCAAACGTGCAGGTCTATTGCATGATATTGGTAAGGCTGTTGACCATGAAGTGGAAGGCTCACATGCACTTATTGGGGCAGATATAGCCAAAAAATATAATGAATCTAAAGATATAATTCACGCCATTGGCGCGCACCATGAGGATATTCGTCCTTCAACAGCTTTGGCTGTTTTGGTGCAAGCGGCAGATTCTTTATCCGGTGCACGCCCCGGTGCACGTAAAGAATTGTTAGAAAATTACGTGAAGCGTCTTGAGGACTTAGAGGGTATTGCCACGTCCTTTGATGGTGTGGCTAAGGCCTATGCCATTCAAGCAGGGCGTGAAATTCGCGTCATGGTAAATTCTGAAAATGTGGATGATGATACCACCTATGTACTCTGTAAAGATATTGCAGAGAAAATAGAAAAAAATATGACGTATCCTGGCCAAATTCGCGTGACTGTTATACGCGAAAGACGTGCCGTAGGCTTTGCAAAATAGTTTATTAGAAGTATGCTTCAAAGCTTTTTAAGTTTTGAAGCATACTTTTTCCTCGCAAAAAATATTTTAAGAGCTTTGAGTCTTTACAAGACTCTCTTTTTTTCGTAGCAGATAAGCGCTTTGCGCTGTAAAGATGTGTGAAACGCTGACCAAGGCTATTTTTCGCAAAATCTTTTAGAAAAGCAGCATGAAAGCCAAAGGTTTTAAGGCTAATAATGTTGCAATATTTAAAGCTTATGTAAATATATTTTGTGAGTATTTTATGATTACATTTCGTTTTTATTATAGCTTACTTTTTGTAGCTTTCTTTCTTTTTCCCACAACTTCACAGGCTAAAGTCTACGATGTTATGCAGATTATGGATCCAAAGATGCATAATATCTGTGCCCTTACCTTTGACGATGGCCCCCACCCGCACAGTAATAAAATTTTAGATGTCTTGGCTGAAGAAAATGTCAAAGCCACTTTTTTTGTGTTAGGAGCGCAGTTAAGTTACTTGCCTAGCATTGCAAAAAGAATGCATGCTGAAGGACACGAAGTGGCAAGTCATGCGTATACACATTTATCATTGGCGAAACTTTCTGATGCAAGTGTACGTAAAGAGCTAAAAGACACCAATGCCTTGTTGGCAAAATATGGCATTCCTGCACCACGTTTTTTACGTCCTCCATTGGGCGAATTTAACTTTCGAACAGTAAAAATCGCAAATGAATTTGATTTGGACATAATTTTGTGGTCTACGGATAGTAATGACTGGCGCGGCAGAGTGAACTACGCGCACATGCCAAACATGATTAACGAAGCCATGACTTCAAAAACACAACGTGGAATCTACTTATTTCATGATACAAAGTTGCGTACAGCACGCAATGTGCGGCTTATAGTTCAAACTTTACGTCAAATAGGTTGCCAACGTTTTGTTACGGTGAGTGAATATACCGAAGCGCAAAGTTCTGAAGCTGCTTTGACGGCTTTACGCCAAGAAATGCAATCCAATGATATTTTAGAAGAAGTAGCACGTAAAGAACTAGAAGCTTTTCAAGAGCTAGAGAGGCAGGCACAGGCCAAACAACAGCCAGTTTCTGTAGTAGAAGTCGTGGAGACAAAAGAAATTCATGTACAATAGCTATCTTTGCGTGAATATGAATACGAAAGCACCTTCATGGAATTACAATAAAAGCGCTTTTATTTAAAGTGTATCAATAAAAATACCGAACATAAATGCATAGAATGCCTTTTTTCGGTATTTTTATTTTATAGGCTTGTTTCAAGTCTTCCTTATTCGCACTGACTGGCATCAATACTTCATAAAACCCTAGGCAATAATTTAGCAGAGGTCTCTATTTTGCAAAATCCCCATGCTTTTGGCGGCAAAGGCGGCGGCGCCAAAGCCATTATCAATATTACATACGGCAATGCCGGGCACGCAGGAGCATAACATGCTGCTCAAGGCGGCTTTTCCATGCGCTCCGACGCCATAGCCCACAGATGTGGGCACAGCCAGCACAGGACAGTGGACAAAACCAGCCACAATGCCGGGCAAGGCGCCTTCCATGCCAGCCACGGCGATGATAATTTTTGCTTTTTGTAAAGCTGGTACATGTGGTGTCAGTCTGTGTAATCCTGCCACGCCCACATCTGCTATAAATCCTGCATGGATGCCCCAAAAATGTAATGTGGCAAAGGCTTCTAAGGCCACAGGTCTATCAGCACCCCCAGCGGAAATAACAATAACATCTCCATGTGTCTTCCATGGATTTTCCTCGGTGGGTGGCGTTGGTAAATTTTTGCCAAGGCTAAAGAGCTTCGCTTCTTCATAGCTTGACCCTTGAGGAAAATGTTCCTGTAGGCTTTTCCACTGGCCAGATTGCACACGTGTCACTAAAACGGGGGCATGGTTGTGTAAATGTTGTATGGCAGAAAGCAATTGTGCAGGGCTCTTATGCGGCGCAAAAACAACCTCACCAAGTCCGGTACGTGCCTCACGAGAGGTGTCTAATGTAAGGCCACAAAGTGTATCAACAATGGTACCTTTTTCTTTATGGGGAGTCGTATTTGTTGGGTCATTTTGTGTAAAATGCGCAAAATGTTCTTGAAGCACCTTATGTTTCAAAGCTTTTTCCACAGAAAGTGTTCCTTGAGCAATACTTTCTAAAAGGGAATGTAAAATATCTTGTTTCATTATTTATCCTGTAAAATTAATATGATATATTAGTTGAAAACAAGGATATATTGCTAGGCCATAGAAGGCAACAGAAAAAAAACACATCTTTTTGCATTACAATGAAAAGAGATACTTGCCTTTGAGAGCGCAAGAGGGTAAAAGATTCAGGGTATGGCAACGCATCGTATTCTATTTTTGGCTCCGGCACATGCTGTTACTCGTGTTTTCCCCCCTTTACGTGAGGCGGGGTACGAAATCGGTATTGCTGAGAACCTTCAGGGCGCTTCTGTCTTTATTCGTAAGTCAGGGCCTGGTGTTATTTTTGCGCGCCCAACGCTGCCAGGGTTTAAAGCTGAAGACCTCCTTGCTGTGGGACAAGACGACCCCGCATTTCCACCTATTATCATCATTACAGACAAAGGCAATGCTGAAGAAGCGCAACGTTTTATGGAACTGGGCGCTACGGATTATTGGCTTGAACCCTTAGATCTTGACAAAATTGTTGCGGTAACACGTGCACCCAAAAAGAAGATGGAAGCTCCTGCGTCGTCCAGTCTAGGCGGACGTACGGCTGTCTTTGGCGGTGGCCCCAATATTGTGGGTGAACATCCTGCCATGGCACGAGTTATGGCTTTGGCAAAGCAAATTGCTCCTTCCAAAGCCACAGTGCTCATCAATGGCGAATCAGGTACAGGTAAGGAACTTTTTTCTCGTGCTTTACATGCATGGAGTAATAGAGCTTCAGGGCCTTTTATTGCTGTAAACTGCGCCGCATTGCCGGAACATTTGCTTGAAAGTGAGTTATTTGGCCATGAGAAAGGAGCTTTTACAGGTGCCATTGCGCGTAAGCCCGGTAAATTTGAGTTAGCTTCTGGCGGAACCATTCTTCTGGACGAAATTTCAGAAATGGATTTGGGCTTGCAAGCCAAGCTTTTGCGCGTTTTGCAAGAAGGGGAAGTGGATAGAGTGGGCGGCACAGACACCTTGCGTGTGGATGTACGCGTGCTTGCCACCACCAACAGAAATTTGGAAGATTGGGTTAAAGAAGGCAAATTCCGTCAAGATTTGTTCTTTCGCCTCAATGTTATACCCTTGCGTTTGCCTTCCTTGCGTGAGCGTGAAAAAGACGTGCTTACACTGGCACAATTTTTCATGACGAATTATTCTAAAGAGTACGGCCTACATAATAGTTCATTGTCAGCCAGTGCTGTACAATGGCTTATGCAATACGATTTTCCTGGTAATGTACGCGAATTGCAAAATCTTATGGAACGCGCCACCTTGCTGGCCAATGGAAACCCCATTGAGCCTGGGCACTTTTTGTTAGATCCTGACACATGGCCTCTTTTTGCTGGCGCGCCAGAGTTGGATGGTCAAGAAAATCAGGATGACGTGCAAGGTACAAGCTTTGCGGATACACTTCTCAATGCCCAAGGCGGCATTGGCGAGTTAAGTAATGAATCTGCTTCCGCTGGCAAGCCTTCTAATAATACTCTTTTTGGTGATGCCGTTATTCCTTTGCATGAGATGGAGCGCATCATGATTATCAAGGGGCTTGAAGCCACATCTGGAAATCGTACCCAAGCTGCAGAGCTACTAGGTATTTCTGTGCGTACTTTGCGAAATAAGCTCAATGAATATAGAGCTATGGGTATTGAAATAGAATAATAGCTCTTGCTTGCTTGCAAGAGCCATCTTTTTTGCCTTGGGGCGTTTTCTTGACGCATCAGGGCAATTACATTTTTTGGAGAGTGTATGTTAAACTTTATTCGTAATAACTCCCAGTCCTTGGGCGTTAAATTGGCTTTTGGTATTATTATCTTGGTATTTGTGTTTTGGGGGCTTGGTTCTGTACAAAGCATGAACAGCTCCACCACAGTGGCTACAGTTAATGGTGAGGCCATTACCGTTATAGACTTTGAGCAAGCATACCAGCAAACACGTGAGTCCGTACGTGCGCAAAATCCACAAATTACTGCAGAGCAAATTAAGCAATTACAATTACCACAACAAGTTTTACAGCAACTTATTGTGAACGCTTTGCTCACAGAAGAGATTAAACGCTTAAAGCTTTCCGTTTCTCCTGAGGTGTTGCGTGAGGCCATCACTTCCATACCGGCTTTTCAAAATGCCGAAGGTAAATTTGATGCAGAACAATATAAGCGTTTTGTGGATACACAATATCTTGGCGCCGGTAATTTTGAAGCCATGGTACGTGAAGAGTTGACACAAGGAAAGTTACGTCAAGATCTTACAGCCACTGCCAAGGGCTTTAGTTCTGAAACGGCGGCTTTTTTTGGCTATACCTATGAAGAACGCGATATTGACTATATATTCTTTCCCGCTGCAGACCATATGACTTCTGTGGCAGCACCTGCAGCTGATGCTGTAAAAGCTTTTTATGAAAGCAATCGTGCTCTTTACGCCTTACCAGCTAAAGTAGATGTGGCCTATGTATCTGTGACTCCTGAAGCTTTGGGCAAAAAAGATGCCATCAGCGCTGAAGCTGTGCAAGCTTATTATGATGCAAATAAAAGCCAGTACGAAGAACCCAAAAAGTTTAAAGCACGTCATATCCTCTTAACTGTAGCCGAAGATGCTACGCAAGAAGAAGTGGACAAAGCAACACAAACCTTACAAGATTTGGCTACACAAATTAAAGAAGGGGCAGATTTTGCCACTTTAGCCACAGAGCATTCTCAAGATCCCGGTTCTGCCCCCAATGGTGGTGACTTACAGTGGCTTTCTTCCGGTGATACCGTACCTGCATTTAATGATGTACTCATCACCATGCAAGCTGGCGATATGTCTGACGTGGTACGCACAAACTTTGGCGTACACCTTATTAAAGTGGATGAAGTGCAAGATGCACGTCTTGTACCTTTAGCTGAAGTGGAAGATGCCATTCGTACAACCTTAGCTACAGAAGAAGGCACGGCTCAAATGGGCGCTGTGGTGGATGCTCTTATTGAAGCCAATGTGCTTGGTAAGGACTTGGATCAAGCTGCCAAGGGCTATGGCCTCGAAGTGCAAAAAACAGGCTTGAGCACAGCCGATGCTTTGCAAAGCGCGTTAAAAATTACTCCTGCGCAAGCTACCACCATTATAACCACAGAGAGCAATGTTCCTTTGGATACAGCTTTAACTACCCAAGATAAGGGATATGTTATTGCACGCGTGGGTGAAAAAGTAGAAGCTTCTGTACGTCCTTTTGAAGAAGTGAAAGAAGACATTATTACAGCCCTTACAAAAGAGGCTGCTGTAACGAAAGCTTTAGAAACTGCAGCTGCAGCACGTAAAACTTTTGATGCCACAGCTCCAGATGCCGCCAGCATCAAGTCCATAAGCAAGGTTATGCGCGGTCAGGCTGTGGGTGAACTGGGCAATCAGCCAGAACTTGGTACAGCACTTTTTGGTGCAGAGGTAGATGCATGGCTTCCCTCAGCATTTGCTGTCACTGTTGATGGTCAAGACGGTGCTGTGTTGACGCGCGTATCTCGCGTGGGCACAGGTGCTGAAGAATCATGGAAGCCCATGGAAGAGATTCTCTCTCAAGCCTTGGTAAATCAACGCCAAGAGAAAATGTTCCAATTATTCCTCTTCGCTTTATCCGAAAAAGCGCAAGTAGAAATTGTGAATCAAGAGTATTTAGACGCCCTTATGGCACAATAAGCATAGCACTTAGAAAGGCTTATGTGCGGTGGTATAGGCTATGTGGGGCATCGTTCGGCGGTGCCCTTGATGATGAAGGGCTTAAGCCTTTTGGAATATGGCGGGTATGACTCTTCTGTTGTGGCCTTGGATAAAGTTTTTTTGGCAGCTTTTTTTGCTTTGCCTATCTTACAGCTTTTTAGTTATGACATGGCGGAGTATTTAGATAGCCATGTGGAGCAAGCGCGAAATCAGGCTAAAAGCGTCACCGTGAAATAAAATTTAAGAAAGACTTTTGTCACAGACAGAAGTCTTTTTTTTGATAAAGTGAATTATATGTACGACAAAGAAAATATAGGCGGTGTGGTCTTGGCCGGTGGTCTGGCCAGCCGTATGGGTTTTGATAAAGCCAAGATACGTAAACAAGCCGACCTTGGCGCACGTAATATCTTGGAGCACAATGTGCATCTATTACAGACCTTTTGTCGTGAAGTTTGGGTGTCGTGTAGAGCGGATGCATTACGTGAGGGTTTTACGTGCGTACCAGATATTTACGCTCAGCGCGGCCCAGCCGGCGCTTTGCATGCTTCGCTTCTTCATGCGCAAGCTCGGGGGCTAAAGGCCATTTTGGTACTAGCTTGTGATATGCCTGCGGTGAGCGTAGCTTCTCTTGAAGTCTTATGTAAGGCGCGTATGGCTGCTTCTCATGACTTTTCTTCTTTGCACATTGTACCGCATGCCCAGCCGCCACTTATGACGGCCTACTGGCAACCTGAGCGCAATTTTGTACAGTCTTTATTGGCTTTATATGAAGTGGCGGCTTTGCCATATTTTCAGGAAGCTGTAGAAGAAGATAAAGTGAAATTGCGCTGGATTATCCCTGAAGCGGCGCAAAGGCGTATTGTGCATACGTCACAAGACTGTGAGCAATACGACATCTTTTTTAATTTAAATACGCCCAAGGATATACAAACATGGCGTAAGGCTTTACGCTAAAAGAGTCGACACTGAAAAAGTACTTAACTGTCAGTAAAGATAGAATTTCTAGCTTAAA